>DATMUT010000114.1:0-13449 GCA_035563755.1 Novosphingobium sp. | reverse complement strand
GGGCGCCGGATGAAGGGCTTGCCGCCTGCCGGTTAAATCGCCCCATCCGGCGCGGGCAGCCGCGTCAGCCCCAGTGCCTCGCGGCTGTGCCAGCGGCGCAGCAGCAGCACGGCCACCACGGCAAGGCCAGCGGCAAGCCCGGTCCACACGCCCATGCCGCCGGCCTGTGTGCCCAGCCCCAGCCCGGCCGCCAGCACAAAGCCCACCGCCCAATAGCCGATGAGGGCAAAGGCCATGGGCCGGCGGGTGTCCTGCAGGCCGCGCAGGGCGCCGGCCAGCACCGCCTGGGTGCTGTCGGCCAGCTGGAAGGCGGCGGCCACGGCCAGGAAGCGCACCGCCACATGGGTCATCGCCGCATGGGCCGGGTCGGTCACGTCGATATAGGCCGAGAGCAGCAGATGCGGCGCCCCCCACATGAGGCCGGCGCTGGCCAGCGCAAAGCCCAGCCCCGTGGCCAGCGCCATCCAGCCGGCGCGGCCCATGGCGGCATGATCGCCCGCGCCAAAGTGATAGCCCACGCGGATGGTGGCCGCCTGGCCAATGCCCAGCGGCAGCATGAAGGCAAAGGCGGCGATCTGCAGCGCCAGCGCATGGGCGGCCAGCTCTGTGGAGCCGATCCGCCCCATGAGGAAGGCCGCGCCGCCAAACAGGCCGGTTTCGGCCATGGTGGTAAAGGCGATCGGCAGGCCCACGGCCAGCAGGCTGCGCATGCGCGGCCAGGCCGGATGCCACCAGCAGCCCAGCAGGTGATAGCGCCGCAGGCGCCGGTCTGCGAAGAGCACGGCGCCATAGGCCAGCAAGGTGGCCAGCGCGGTGATCACATTCGACCAGGCCGAACCATCGAGCCCCAGCGCCGGCGCCCCCCAATGGCCAAACACCAGCGCATAATTGCCCGCCGCATTGACCGCGATGGAAAGCGCGGTGATCACCGTGGCGAAGGCCGGCCGCCCCAGTGCCGAGATGACATTGCGCAGCACCCCTGCCGCCACCATCGGCACCACCGCCCATTTGAGCACGCCCATGAAGCTGGCGGCCAGGCGCGTCACTTCCGGATCCTGCCCGGTCAGCCGCATGATCTGGCCGGCGCTGCCCAGCACCGCTGTCACCACAAGGCCGGTGCCCGCCGCCAGCCACAGCGCCATGCGCGCGGCCAGCCGCACCTCGCGCACGGCATGCGCGCGCGCGCCCAGTTCTGCGGCCACCAGCGAGGCGACTGCGCCCGTCATCGCGTAAAGGCTCCACATGAAGAAGCCGAACAGGCTGACCGACAGGCTGGAGGCGGCCAGTGCCGGCTGCCCCAGCCGCGCGACGAAAATCACGTCGATCGCATAGACGGCCATCTGCAGCAGGTTGGTGGCGGCCATGGGCGTTGCCAGGCGCAAGGTGGCCAGCGCCTCCTGGCGCCAGGCCCCTGCGCTGGCGCCGAAAAGGGAAGGAGAGGCAGGCATGGCCCGCGCGATAGGCCATTGCACCTTTGCCAGCAAAGCAAAAAGAGCATTTGAATATGCCCCCTTTGCGGCTAGTTGCGAGCGCCAGAATAAACGGGTGTCTGCCGCAGGCGGCGCCATACCACAGCGGAGAATAGCCCATGCGTTTCTTGATCAACACGGCGGTGGCCGGCCTGATGGTGGCGGGTCTTGCAGGGTGCGGCGGGCAGGGCAGCGCGCCGGCCGACAGCAGCAGCAGCGCCCCTGCCGCAGATACCAGCGCTGCCGCAGCGCCCGCCGCCACCGCTGACAGCGCGGCGCCCGCCGCTGCTGCTGCCGCCGGTTCCGCCCCTGCCGAATTCGCCCAGTGCCAGGCCTGCCACTCCACCGAGGCGGGCAAGAACCTCGTCGGCCCCAGCCTGGCTGGCGTTTATGGCCGCAAGGCCGGCTCGATCGCCGGCTTTGGCTACACCGCCGCCTTCAAGAAGCTGGACCTCAGCTGGGATGAGGCGAGCCTCGACAAGTGGCTGACCAACCCCGCCGCCATGGCCCCGGGCACGATGATGGCCTTCCCCGGCATTGCCGATGCCGCGCGCCGCAAGGCCGTGATCGACTATCTCAAGACGCTGAAGTGAGCGCGCTGCCCGGCTGACGGGCAGCCCTGTTCACGCGAAGGATGTTCCAGCGAAGGGCTGGCGGCCGCAAGGCTTGCCGGCCCTTTTGCTTGCGGGCGCTGCCGGGGCGTGTCAGCCTCCTCGGGCTTGCCCCAGAAGGAGATAAGGCGATGCGCGTGTTTTCCCTGGCCACAGGGCTGATGCTGGGAATCGCGGCGCCGCCTGCCGCCCGGGCCGACGACATGCGCCTGCCGGTGCCGCCCCGCGCGCAAGGGCTGGAGGTGGAAGTGGCGGCGCAAGTGCTGGCGCCAGGCAGCGATAGCGGCTGGCACATCCACCATGGCGTGGAAATTGCCTATGTGGCGCAAGGGGCGGTGGAGCTGCGGCTGGCCAATGCCCCCATCCGCCTGCTGCGCGCAGGCCAAAGCGCGCAGCTGCCGCGCGGCATGGCGCATCTGTGGGCCAATGGCGGCGAGGCGCCGGCGCTCATCGTCTCCACCTATCTGCGCGATCGGCAGGGGCCGCTGGTGATCCCGGTGCCGCCGCCCGCCAAGGCCGGGCCCTGAAGCTGGTCATACAAGAAAAGGGCGCCTCCTTGCGGAAGCGCCCTTTCTTTTCGTCCGGCAGGCCGGAAGAAGATTACTTGAGCTCGACGGTGCCGCCGGCTTCCTCGATCTTCTTCTTGATGTCTTCGGCTTCGGCCTTCGACACGCCTTCCTTGATCGCCTTGGGAGCGCCTTCAACCAGGGCCTTGGCTTCGGTCAGGCCGAGGCTGGTGATGGCGCGCACTTCCTTGATGACCTGGATCTTCTTGCCACCGTCGCCGGTGAGGATCACGTCGAACTCGGTCTTCTCTTCAGCGGCGGGGGCAGCGTCGCCACCGGCGGCGGGGGCAGCCACGGCCACGGCAGCAGCAGCGCTCACGCCCCAGGCTTCTTCGAGGGCCTTGGCCAGCTCAGCGGCTTCCAGCACGGTCAGCGCCGACAGTTCTTCAACGATCTTGGCGATATCAGCCATTGTCTCTCACTCCGTAGATTGGGTAACCGGGCTTGCGCACCATGCGCGATGCACCGGCGTAAACGATTGAAAAGTCTTACGCGGCGTCCTTGGCATACGCACCAAACACGCGGGCCAGCTTCGCCGCCGGAGCGGTGGTGAGCTGGGCCAGCTTGGTGGCGGGCGCCTGGACGAGGCCGACCAGCTTGGCGCGCAGTTCGTCGAGCGAGGGCATCGAGGCCAGAGCCTTCACGCCATCCGCATTCAGAACCACAGAACCCATCGCGCCGCCAACGATCTCGATCTTGTCGTTGGTCTTGGCGAATTCGACGACGGCCTTGGCGGCAGCCACCGGATCAACCGACCAGGAAAGGGCGGTGGGGCCAGTGAGAAAGTCGCCGATGCCTTCGTAGGGGGTTCCCTGGGCGGCAAGCCGGGCAAGACGGTTCTTCGCAACCTTGTAAGTCGCGCCCACATCGCGGACCTTGCCGCGCAGCACAGTCGACTGCGCCACGGTCAGGCCGAGGTTACGCGTGACAATCACCACGCCCACCTCGTTGAACACCGCATTGAGGGCAGCGACCGATTCGGCTTTCTGCGAACGATCCATGCCTTACTCCTTGTTGTTGTCGCCGCGCGAAAGGCCTTGGACAAGGCCCGCCACGCGGGGCACACATGGCCCCTTCGGCAAAGCCTGGGGGGCCGGCTGCTGTGGCCACCGGCCGGAGGCCCGCGAAGGGCACCCGGCAAGGGGCCTGTCCGTGCTTGACAAGGGAGAGAGGCGCGCTGCCATGGCCCGAAGGCGGCATGATCAACGCAAAGGGCGCCGCACCCGAAGGAGAGGGCCGATTGAAACTCTGTTCCCCGCCTAGGCTGGAGGATTAAGAGCGGGCAGATCCCGCTCGCCAGCTGTCTCGGACGGATGATGCACCGGCAGGCTGCGCCCACCGGGGAATCGGGGATGCCCTTTAGCAGCGCGGGCCGCTGAGTCAAGCCGGCGCCGGCCGGCAGGCGGCCTTGCCGGCCAGATGCTTCCAATTCGGTCTGGTCTGCCATGCGGGAAAGCCGGGCTTTGCATTAAGCAGAGGCCGCGAGGCGGCCCGCTGGGGGGCGCTGCTCAACCCGCATGCAAAAGGGATCATCATGGCGACCGTGCTTGAGGAAAAGCCCGCCCTTCTCGATTTCTCCTATGTGATCGACAAAATCCGCGCAGCGCCCCTGCGCACCGAGCCGTTCCGCCACATCTGGATCGAGGATCTGTTCTCGGCGGAACATTTCGCGCAGATCCTGGCCGCGCGCGAGATCACCCTGGCGCCGCAGGGCAGCGATGAAGGGCTGTTCGCCGAATTGCTGGGCAAGGGCTACAGGATCATCGAATTTCCCGGCTGCATCACCAACATGGAAGCCTATGTCGCCTGGCACAAGGGCGAGCAGGGGCGCCCGCGCCATGTGCACAGCGCCTGCGAGGGCTTCGGGGTGACGCTGCGGCTGATGGAAGCCCGCTCGCCCGTGATGCAGGCGCTGATGGCCTTCCTTGCCGGCGCCGATTTCCGCAGCGCCCTGGCCGCCCGCTTCGGGCTGGAGGCGGGCGATCTGGTCTATGATGCCGGCGTGCAGAAATATCTCGATGGCTATGAGATCAGCCCGCATCCCGATATCCGCAAGAAGGCGCTGACCTATATGGTCAACGTCAACCCCGCGCCGGATAGCGAGGCGCGCGACCATCACACCCATTATATGCAGCTGGTGCCCCAGCGCCGCTATGTGCAGGCCTTCTGGGATGGCAATGAGGCGCTCGACCGCTGCTGGGTGCCGTGGGACTGGTGCGAGACGCAGGCGCGGCAGATCGCCAACAATTCCATGGTGATCTTCCAGCCCGGCAACGACACGCTGCATGCCGTGAAGGCCAATTACAACCACCTCGATTACCAGCGCACCCAGCTTTACGGCAATTTCTGGTATCCCGAGGCGCAGACGGTGGGCTGCCCGGCGTGGGAGGATCTCGATATTCTGGGCGGCTTTGCGCAAGGCGCGCGGGGCGGCCTGGCCGGCCTGTTGCCGCAGCCGCTGAAGCAGGCGCTTTCGGGCCTGTTGCGCAATGCGCCGCGCGATTCGGCCGGCGGCGTGGTGGAAAAGCGCTTCTACCAGAAGTGAGCCGGTGGGCCGGAAGGGGGGGGGCTGGCCCCTTTTTCCGGCCCGGCGTGCCGTGCCAGTGGCTGGCCCTTATCTGTTCGTTAACCCTGTTCCGGATAGCTGGGAGAACGCATAAAGGGTCAGCACAATGGATATGCAGATGAGCGCGCAGCAGCCTGAAGGCGGGCGGGGGCTTCCCGTCATCTCGCCGCGCCTGCTGGACCGGATCGAGCAGGGGGTGATCCTGCTGGCCTGGGTGGGGCTGGTGTGGCGCGTGGCCCATTCGCTGAACGGCTATGCGCCGCTGCTGCTGATCTCGGAAACGGCGGTGATGGTGTTCACCGTGATCCGCCGGCCCACCGAGGCGATCTCGCTGAAACTGGGGGACTGGCTGCTGGCGATCACCGCCACGGCCGCGCCGCTGCTGGTGGTGCCGGGGCAGAACCTGCTGCCGCAGTTGGCCGGGCTGGGGGTGATGCTGGTGCTGATCGGCAATGTCATCCAGGCGCTGGCGAAATTCTCGCTGCGGCGCAGCTTTGGCATAGCGCCGGCCAATCGCGGGGTGAAGGTGTCGGGCCTGTATCGCTATGTGCGCCACCCGATGTATGCCGGCTATCTGCTGGTCCATATCGGCAATCTTCTCCTGTTCAGCTCGGTGGTGAACGGGCTGCTCTATGCCATCGGCTGGACAGCGCAGATCCGCCGCCTGCTGGCCGAGGAAGCCTTGCTGAGCGAGGATGAGGCCTATCGTGCCTATATGGCGCGCCAGCGCTGGCGGCTGGTGCCGGGGCTCTTTTGAAGCCGTGCTGGCGGATTGACTATTCGGGCCGAAAGGCCTAGGAAAACCTTCGTTTCGCGCATCGAGCAAGGCGGGCCCAGCGCGGGGGCTTGCCAGGGAAGGACGCGCGAGGCCCATCATCTGACGCACAGGCTGCGAGCCGCAATCCCCCGGAAATCCGGGCTGGATGGCTGTTCTCGTGGCCTTTTTGGCGTGAGATGCGGGCCATGTGCACCGCGCGGCACAGACATTCATGCGCTTGCCCGGCGACTCGGGCGGCGCGCCAAGGAAAGAGGCAAGACCCGGCAATGGCAACCAGGCCCCAGCAAGGTGGACGCGCATCGGCCAAGAAGCGCATCCGCAGGATCTTCGGTGACATCCACGAAGTGGTGCAGATGCCGAACCTGATCGAGGTCCAGCGTGAGAGCTATGAGCAGTTCCTGCGTTCGAACCCGGCCACCGGCTATGTCTCGGGCCTGGAAAAGACGCTGCGCTCGGTCTTCCCGATCCGCGATTTTGCCGGCACCAGCGAGCTGGACTTTGTCCACTACGAGCTGGAAGAGCCCAAGTACGACATCACCGAATGCCGCCAGCGCGGCATCACCTTTGCCGCCCCGATGAAGGTGACGCTGCGCCTCATCGTGTTCGAGGTGGATGCCGAGACCGAGACCCGCTCGGTGCTCGATATCAAGGAGCAGGACGTCTACATGGGCGACATGCCCCTGATGACGGAGAACGGCACCTTCATCATCAACGGCACCGAGCGCGTGATCGTCAGCCAGATGCACCGTTCGCCGGGCGTGCTGTTCGACCATGACCGCGGCAAGACCCATTCCAGCGGCAAATATCTGTTCGCCGCCCGCGTGATCCCCTATCGCGGCAGCTGGCTGGACTTCGAGTTCGACGCCAAGGACATCGTCAACGTGCGCATCGACCGCAAGCGCAAGCTGCCGGTGACCGCGCTGCTGCACGCGCTGGGCCTGGGTGACGAGGACATCCTCGGCTATTTCTACCAGACCATCACCTGGAACCGCGCCGCCAATGGCGAAGGTGGCGGCTGGAAGATTCCCTATGCGGCCGAAGCCTGGCGCGGCCAGAAGCCGGCTTTCGACATCGTCGATGCCGCTTCCGGCGAGGTGGTGTTTGCCGCCGGCACCAAGATTTCCCCGCGCGCTGCCAACAAGGCCGAGAAGGACGGGCTGGCCGATCTGCTGATCCCCAGCGAGGAAATCTTCGGCCGCTATGCCGCCCATGACGTGATCGACGAGAACACCGGCCGCATCTACATCGAGGCGGGCGACGAAGTGGGGCCGGACAATCTGGCCGCGCTCGACAGCGCCGGGATCGACCATCTGGCCCTGCTCGACATCGACCATGTGTCGACCGGCCCGTGGATCCGCAACACGCTGAAGGCCGACAAGGCGGCCGACCGCGACCATGCGCTGGCCGATATCTACCGCGTGATGCGCCCTGGCGAACCGCCGACGCGCGAAACCGCCGAAGCCCTCTTCGCCGGCCTGTTCTTCGACGCTGACCGCTATGACCTTTCGGCCGTGGGTCGCGTGAAGCTGAACATGCGCCTGGCGCTGGAATGCGAAGACACGATCACCACCCTGCGCACCGACGACATCATGGCCGTCGTCAAGGAGTTGGTGAACCTGAAGGACGGCAAGGGCGAGGTCGACGATATCGACAACCTCGGCAACCGTCGTGTGCGTTCGGTGGGCGAGCTGCTGGAGAACCAGTATCGCGTCGGCCTGCTGCGCATGGAGCGTGCGGTCAAGGAGCGCATGTCCTCGGTTGACGTCTCGACGGTGATGCCGAACGACCTGATCAACGCCAAGCCCGCCGTGGCCGCCGTGCGTGAGTTCTTCGGTTCCTCGCAGCTGTCGCAGTTCATGGACCAGACCAACCCGCTGTCGGAAGTGACGCACAAGCGTCGTGTTTCGGCGCTCGGGCCGGGCGGTCTGACGCGTGAGCGCGCGGGCTTCGAAGTCCGCGACGTTCACCCGACCCATTATGGCCGTATCTGCCCGATTGAGACGCCGGAAGGCCCGAACATCGGTCTGATCAACTCGCTGTCCACTTTCGCCCGCGTCAACAAGTATGGCTTCATCGAGACGCCGTATCGCCGCGTGATCGACGGCAAGGTGACCAAGGACGTGGTCTATCTCTCGGCCATGGAAGAGCAGAAGCATACGGTGGCGCAGGCTTCGGCCGAAACCAATGCCGATGGCTCTTTCGTCGAAGAACTGGTCTCGGCCCGTCAGAACGGCGAATTCGTGATGGCGCCGCGTGAAACCGTTACGCTGATGGACGTTTCGCCCAAGCAGCTGGTCTCGGTCGCCGCCTCGCTCATTCCCTTCCTGGAAAATGACGACGCCAACCGCGCGCTGATGGGCTCGAACATGCAGCGTCAGGCTGTGCCGCTGGTGAAGGCCGATGCGCCTTTCGTCGGCACCGGCATGGAAGAGACGGTGGCGCGCGATTCGGGCGCTGCGATCGCGGCTGCCCGCGCGGGCATCGTCGATCAGGTGGACGCCACCCGTATCGTTATCCGCGTGTCGGGCGATATCGAGCCGGGCAAGTCGGGCGTGGACATCTACACGCTGCAGAAGTTCGAGCGTTCGAACCAGTCGACCTGCATCAACCAGCGCCCGCTGGTGAAGGTGGGCGATATCGTCGAGAAGGGCGAGATCATCGCCGATGGCCCCTCGACCGAGCTGGGCGAGCTGGCGCTGGGCCGCAACGTGCTCGTCGCCTTCATGCCCTGGAACGGCTACAACTACGAGGACTCCATCCTGATCTCCGAGCGGATCGTGAAGGAGGACGTCTTCACCTCGATCCATATCGAGGAGTTCGAGGTGATGGCCCGCGACACCAAGCTTGGGCCTGAGGACATCACCCGCGACATCCCGAATGTGGGCGAAGAAAGCTTGCGCAATCTGGACGAGGCGGGCATCGTCTACATCGGCGCCGAAGTGCACCCCGGTGACATTCTGGTCGGCAAGATCACCCCCAAGGGTGAATCGCCGATGACGCCGGAAGAAAAGCTGTTGCGCGCCATCTTCGGTGAAAAGGCGAGCGACGTGCGTGACACCTCGCTGCGTCTGCCCCCCGGTGTGGCCGGTACGATTGTCGACGTGCGCGTCTTCAACCGCCACGGCATCGAGATCGACGACCGTACCCGCGCGATCCAGAACGAGGAAATCGAACGCCTCGCCAAGGACCGCGAGGACGAGCGCGCGATTCTGAACCGCGCCACCTACAACCGCCTGAAGGACATGCTGCTGGGCCAGGTGGCCGCGGCCGCGCCCAAGGGGCTGAAGAAGGGCGTGGAAATCACCGAGGAGGTGCTGGCCGAGGTGGAACGCCACGAGTGGTGGAAGTTCGCCGTGGCCGATGATACGCGCCAGACCCAGCTGGAAGCCACCAAGGCCCAGTATGACACGACCATCAAGGCGATCGTCGAGAAGTTCGAGGACCGCAAGGAGAAGCTGGAGCGCGGCGACGAGCTGGCGCCTGGCGTTCTGAAGATGGTGAAGGTGTTCGTTGCGGTGAAGCGCAAGCTGCAGCCGGGCGACAAGATGGCCGGCCGCCACGGCAACAAGGGCATCATCAGCCGCATCCTGCCGCAGGAAGACATGCCCTTCCTGGAAGACGGCACGCCGGTGGACTTCGTGCTGAACCCGCTGGGCGTGCCCAGCCGCATGAACGTGGGCCAGATCTTCGAGACCCATCTGGGCTGGGCTGCGCGTGGCCTTGGCCGCAAGATCGGTGATGCGCTGGATGCCTGGCGCGAGGCCAACCCCAACCCCGAGGCGGGCCAGCCCCCCGAGGCGCTGCGCGAACTGATGGCGGACATCTACGGCGAGAACTACGCCGACCAGATCCGCGAGCGCAGCGATACCGAGCTGGTGGAACTGGCCGAGAACGTGCGCAAGGGCGTGCCGATGGGCTCGCCGGTGTTCGACGGCGCGGTGGAAGCCGATGTGACCGCCATGCTGCGCAAGGCCGGGCTGGACGAAAGCGGGCAGGTGACCCTGTATGACGGGCGCACCGGCGATGCCTTCGACCGCAAGGTGACGGTGGGCATGAAGTATGTGCTCAAGCTGCACCACCTGGTCGACGACAAGATCCACGCGCGTTCGATCGGGCCCTACAGCCTCGTTACCCAGCAGCCGCTGGGCGGCAAGGCGCAGTTCGGTGGCCAGCGCTTTGGTGAAATGGAAGTGTGGGCGCTGCAGGCCTATGGCGCGGCTTACACGCTGCAGGAAATGCTCACCGTCAAGTCGGACGACGTGGTGGGCCGCACCAAGGTGTATGAGGCGATCGTCAAGGGTGACGACACCTTCGAGGCGGGCATTCCGGAAAGCTTCAACGTGCTGGTGAAGGAAATGCGCTCGCTGGGCCTGAATGTGGAGCTGTCCTCGTTGACCGACGAGGATGGCGACGATCTGGCCGAAGCGGCGGAGTAAGGGGACCGGGCGGCCTTGGCGGGCCGCCCCTCCTTCGCCCTGAAGATTTGACCCCTAGAGGGACATGAACATGAACGATTTGACCAAATTCACCAACCAGATGGCGAAGCCCGAGACCTTCGATCAGATCCAGATCGGCCTCGCTTCCCCCGAGCGCATCCGCAGCTGGTCCTTCGGCGAGATCAAGAAGCCGGAAACCATCAACTACCGCACGTTCAAGCCCGAGCGTGACGGCCTGTTCTGCGCCCGCATCTTCGGCCCCGTGAAGGACTATGAGTGCCTTTGCGGCAAGTACAAGCGCATGAAGTACAAGGGCGTGGTGTGCGAGAAGTGCGGTGTGGAAGTCACCGTCACCAAGGTGCGCCGCGAACGCATGGGCCATATCGAGCTGGCGGCGCCCGTGGCGCACATCTGGTTCCTGAAGTCGCTGCCCTCGCGCATCGGCCTGCTGCTCGACATGCAGCTCAAGAACCTGGAGCGCATCCTCTATTTCGAGAGCTATGTGGTGATCGAGCCGGGCCTGACCCCGCTTGAGAAGTACCAGCTGCTGACCGAAGACGAGCTGCTCGACTATCAGGACGAGTATGGCGAGGACAGCTTCAGCGCCGGCATCGGCGCCGAGGCTGTGAAGCACATGCTGATGAGCCTGGACCTGGTGCAGGAACGCGAGGACCTGCTGAAGGAGCTGGCCGAGACCAAGAGCGAGCTCAAGCCCAAGAAGATCATCAAGCGGCTGAAGGTCGTCG
Source organism: Novosphingobium sp. (assembly GCA_035563755.1). Lineage (GTDB taxonomy): Bacteria > Pseudomonadota > Alphaproteobacteria > Sphingomonadales > Sphingomonadaceae > Novosphingobium. Next base: position 2,277 of record DATMUT010000114.1, on the reverse strand, counting down.
AAAGCTTCATCGATTCGGGCAACAAGCCGGAATGGATGATCCTCGACGTGGTGCCGGTCATTCCGCCGGATCTGCGCCCGCTGGTGCCGCTGGATGGCGGCCGCTTCGCGACGTCGGATCTCAACGATCTCTATCGCCGCGTGATCAACCGCAACAACCGTCTGAAGCGCCTGATCGAGCTGCGCGCGCCTGACATCATCGTGCGCAACGAAAAGCGCATGCTGCAGGAAGCCGTTGACGCCCTGTTCGACAACGGCCGCCGTGGCCGCGTCATCACCGGCGCCAACAAGCGTCCGCTGAAGTCGCTGTCCGACATGCTCAAGGGCAAGCAGGGCCGCTTCCGTCAGAACCTGCTCGGCAAGCGCGTCGACTATTCGGGCCGTTCGGTCATCGTGACCGGTCCGGAGCTCAAGCTGCACCAGTGCGGCCTGCCCAAGAAGATGGCTCTGGAGCTGTTCAAGCCCTTCATCTACGCGCGCCTTGACGCCAAGGGTCTGTCGATGACCCTGAAGCAGGCCAAGAAGTGGGTGGAGAAGGAGCGCAAGGAAGTCTGGGATATCCTGGACGAGGTGATCCGCGAACATCCTGTGATGCTGAACCGCGCGCCGACCTTGCACCGTCTGGGCATTCAGGCGTTTGAACCCGTGCTGATCGAGGGCAAGGCGATCCAGCTGCACCCGCTGGTCTGCTCGGCCTTCAACGCCGACTTCGACGGTGACCAGATGGCCGTCCACGTGCCGCTCTCGCTGGAAGCCCAGCTGGAAGCGCGCGTGCTGATGATGTCGACCAACAACATCCTCAGCCCCGCCAACGGCAAGCCGATCATCGTGCCTTCGCAGGACATGGTGCTGGGCATCTATTACCTCAGCATGGACCGCCAGGGCGAGCCGGGCGAGGGCATGCTGCTGGCCGATATGGCCGAAGTGCATCAGGCGCTGGAAGCCAAGGCCGTGACCTTGCACTCCAAGGTGATCGCCCGCGTGCCGCAGACCGACGAGAACGGCCAGACCTATCTCAAGCGGTTCGAGACCACGCCCGGCCGCATGCTGATCGGCGAGTGCCTGCCCAAGAGCCACAAGGTGCCCTTCGACGTCGTCAACCGCCTGCTCACCAAGAAGGACGTGGGCGACGTGATCGACGAGGTCTATCGTCACACCGGCCAGAAGGACACGGTGCTGTTCGCCGACGCGATCATGAGCCTTGGCTTCCGCCACGCGTTCAAGGCCGGCATTTCCTTCGGCAAGGATGACATGATCATCCCCGACAGCAAGGAAGAGCTGGTTGACCAGACCAAGGCGCTGGTGGCCGATTACGAGCAGCAGTATCAGGACGGCCTGATCACCCAGCAGGAAAAGTACAACAAGGTGATCGACGCCTGGAGCCGTTGCGGCGACCAGGTGGCGGCCGCGATGATGGAAGAGCTGAAGGCCAGCCCGGTGGATCCGGAAACCGGCCGCCAGAAGCCGATCAACGCGATCTACATGATGAGCCACTCGGGCGCGCGTGGTTCGCCGACCCAGATGAAGCAGCTCGCTGGTATGCGCGGCCTGATGGCCAAGCCCTCGGGCGAGATCATCGAGACGCCGATCATCTCGAACTTCAAGGAGGGCCTGACCGTTCTTGAATACTTCAACTCCACCCACGGCGCCCGTAAGGGCCTGGCGGATACGGCGTTGAAGACGGCGAACTCGGGCTACCTCACCCGCCGTCTGGTCGATGTGTCGCAGGATTGCGTGGTGATCGTGAATGATTGCGGCACCGAGCGGGCGCTGGAAATGCGCGCCATCGTGCAGGGCGGCAGCACCATTGCCAGCCTTGGCGAGCGCATCCTGGGCCGCACCCTGGCCGAAGACATCCTCAACAAGGATGGTTCGGTGCTGGTGGCCAAGGGCACGCTGCTGGACGAGCCGGCGGTGGCCCGCATCGAGGCGGCCGGCACGCAGTCGGCCCGCATCCGTTCGCCGCTGGTCTGCGAAGCCCAGCAGGGCGTGTGCGGCACCTGCTATGGCCGCGATCTGGCACGCGGCACGCCGGTGAACATCGGCGAGGCGGTGGGCGTGATCGCTGCCCAGTCGATCGGTGAGCCGGGCACGCAGCTGACCATGCGTACCTTCCACATCGGCGGCGCGGCGCAGGTGAACGAACAGAGCAATCTGGAAGCGCTGTGCGACGGCCATGTCGAATATCGCGATATCCCGACGATTGTGGACAAGCGTGGGCGCCTGCTCAGCCTGGCCCGCAACGGCGAGATCGCGCTGATCGACAATGACGGCCGCG
>DATMUT010000113.1:0-3120 GCA_035563755.1 Novosphingobium sp. | reverse complement strand
GCCCGATGAGCCTGACGCGCGAGGGCACGGTGGCGCTGTTGCAAGTGATACCGCCCGCGCGGCTGGGCATGCCCGCGCCCGAGGAAGCGGCGGCCAGCACGCGCCCGTTGCGCTTCTGGGCGCTGGGCGGCGAGGCGGGGGTCGGCGCCTTTGCCGCGGGGCGGGTCGACGCCCTGCTGGGGGGCACCTATGTCGACTGGCCGCGCGTGGGGGGCGCTGGCATTGCGCGCGCCTCGGTGCGGGTCGACCCGGTGGCCGGCATGTTTGGCCTCGAGGTGCTGCACCACGAGGGCCTGCTGGCCATTGCGCAGAACCGCGAGGCCATCGCGATGAGCATCGACCGGGCGGCGCTGGCGGCACGCATGGGGTTGCCGGCCTGGGTGACGACGAGCCGAGTCGTTTCGCCGGGCCTGCCGGGCGACTCGGGGCAGGTGGGCGAGCGCTGGCTCGATTATGATATGGAAAATCGCCATGCTCTGGCCGGGCCGCGCATTGCGGCCTGGGTTAAGCTTTCGGGTAAGCCTGCGCATTTACGTATATCAATGCCGGCCGGCCCGGGCTCATCGCTTTTGACGGAACGGCTGGTTATCGATTTGGCAACCATTGGCATCACTGCCGAAGCGGTGGACGAGCATGCGCCGGCCGATCTCAAGGTGGTGGATGTGGTCGCGCGCTATCAAAGAAATACATGGTTTTTCAGTCAGATGAATTGTGCTGCGCGCCCTGCTGCCTGCAATCCTGATGCCGATGCGCTGGTGCTTCGGGGGCAGGCTGCCGCGGGCAGCGACGCGCAGGCGCTTTTCGCCCAGGCCGAGCGTGCCTATGCGGATGCAAACGATTATATTCCGCTGGGGCTGCCGATTCGCTGGGCTTTGGCGGCCCCTTCGCTCGCCGGTTTTGCCGTCAATGGCTGGGCCTATCACCCGTTGCGCCCCCTCGCCGGGCGGCTTCCCTAGGGAAAATACTTGGTAGACCCCTGCGGAACCCCCGATTTCCAGCATTTTACGCAAAATTAACCTTTCACGTTCAGAACACCTATGGTTAATAACGGACGCAAGGCCTTCAGCGGGCGGCCGTAATCATCGGGGCAAAAGGGGTTTACCCATGCGCGTGTTGTTGATCGAGGATGAGCCGACGACGGCTCGGGCCATCGAATTGATGCTCACCACCGAGGGGTTCAATGTCTATTCGACGGACCTTGGCGAAGAGGGCCTCGATCTGGGCAAGCTGTATGATTACGACATCATTCTGCTCGACCTGAACCTGCCCGACATGCACGGGTATGATGTTCTGAAAAAGCTGCGCGTGGCCAAGGTGCAGACGCCGGTGCTCATCCTCTCGGGCATTTCCGAGATGGACTCCAAGGTGCGCAGCTTCGGCTTTGGCGCCGACGACTATGTGACCAAGCCCTTCCACCGCGAGGAACTGATCGCCCGCATCCACGCTGTGGTGCGCCGTTCCAAGGGCCATTCGCAGTCGGTTATCCGCACCGGCAAGCTCTGCGTCAACCTTGATGCCAAGACGGTCGAGGTCGACAGCGCCCGCGTGCATCTGACCGGCAAGGAATATGCGATGCTCGAGCTGCTTTCGCTCCGCAAGGGCACGACGCTGACCAAGGAAATGTTCCTCAACCACCTGTATGGCGGGATGGACGAGCCGGAACTCAAGATCATCGACGTGTTCATCTGCAAGCTGCGCAAGAAGCTGGCCCATGCCTGCGGCGGCGACAATTACATCGAGACGGTGTGGGGCCGCGGCTATGTGCTGCGCGATCCCGACGAGGCGGCCGAAGCGGCATAAGCGCGCCACCTTTCGTAAAACAGGCGCAAAACAGGCAAAGGCCCGCCCGCCCCGGCGGGCCTTTTGCGTTGCGGATCAGCCCTTGCGCCCGGCCTTGACCAGCGCCAGTGCGGTCACGCCCGACATGGCCAGCGCAACGACAAAGCCAATGCCCGCGCCCCATAGCCCGGCATTCAGCCCGCCCAGCATCAATCCGGCAATCAGGCCCAAAATCGGCAGCACGATGAGGGCGATGCAGCCCATTGCAACCATGGAACAGTCCTTTCGTTGCCCGCCACCTTGCGCCCGCCCCTAACACGCTTTGGCCCCGTATCGCCAGCGGCGCCCTTGACCCTTGCGGCGCCCCCTGCCATCGCCGCCAGCGCAATTTCCCCCAAAGGCGAGCCATGACTGCGAACAAACCCGGCGATCCGACCACGCTTAACCGCCTGTATGGCCGTGCCAAGGGCAAGCCGCTGCGCGCCGGGCAGCAGGGCCTGGTCGACACGCTGCTGCCGCAGATCGCCGTGCCCGAGGAAGGCCCCGTCACCGCCGAGCGCCTGTTTGGCGAGCCGCGCCCGCTGCATTTCGAAATCGGCTTTGGCGGGGGCGAGCATATGGCCGCGCGCGCCGACATGCTGCCCGATCACGGCTTCATTGGGGCCGAACCGTTCCTGAACGGGGTGGCGCAGGCGCTGACCCATGTTTCGGGCGACAATGGCGCGCATCCGCCCATTCCCAATGTGCGCATCCATCATGGCGATGCGCTCGAGGTCCTTTCGCGCATTCCCGATGGCGCGCTGACCATGCTCTATCTGCTGCACCCCGACCCCTGGCCCAAGGCGCGCCATGCCAAGCGCCGCATGATGAACGACGGCCCGGTCGAGATGTTCGCGGCCAAGCTGAAGCCGGGCGGCGAGTTCCGCTTTGGCACCGACCACGCCGTTTATGTGCGTCACGCGCTGATGGTGATGCGGCGCCATGCCGACAAGTTCGAGTGGCTGTGCGAGCAGCCCGAACAGTTCCAGAAGCGCCCGGGCGGCTGGCCCGAAACCCGCTACGAAGCCAAGGCCCGCAACGTGTACGGGCACGAGGTCTGGTACTTCCGCTTCCGCCGGAAATAAGGGGCGCGGAAAAGCAGGAATGCGCGAGAGGGCAGCCCCCTCGCGCATATCCTTGTGGTTTTACCCCGCGATCTGCGCCGCGGCGAGCACGGCGAGTGTTAGCACATCTGGCGCGATGGAGGTCATGGGGACGATCTGGACGGGTTTTTCCATGCCGACGAGGATGGGGCCGATGGCGGTGTTGCCGCCCAGTTCGCGCAGCAGCTTGGCGGCGATA
>DATMUT010000112.1:0-6373 GCA_035563755.1 Novosphingobium sp. | reverse complement strand
TTTTTTGCAAAAAACGCTATTCGTACGGCCCCCGTATCATTATGATGTCCCTCGGGTTGCAATTCGCTAACGCCTGAGGGCACGTGAGATGGTAATGCTCGCCACGCTACGCCGTAGCGGTGGTATTGATGTGCTTGCCCGCCGGGCTGAAGTCGCGCCGCCCACGGCTGCGTTGGCTACGGCTACGCTGTTGCCCGTGGTGCTGGGCGGTTTTCGCAAGATTTTCGAGCGCGGCGCGACAGATGGCGCGCTGTCGGGCGTGCGGTTTTTGGAGCAGGTTCTGGCGCGCCACGGTGGCGGCCAGCTGGCCATGGCGATCATGGCCGACCATCCCGATGTGCCCTTGTCGAATGGCGGACGCTTGCTGCTCGACATGTTCGGCAGCGACGATATGGCCGAATGCATTGCCAGACACGGCGCCAGCGAGGCTGGCGTTACCGAACAGCTCATGCGTGATTTGTTGCCCATGCTGGCCATGCTGGTGGCCGGCTATCTGGCTGCGCGCATTGACACGCTACGCAATGCGCCCGAGATGCTGCTGGCCGAGATGGAGCACGTGCTCGGGCTGGATCATCCGGTCAACCCGCTCGACGCGGTTGTCGCGGCCGGCTGAGGCGCCGGAAAAGGGGCTGACATGATCGATGCCGGGCTTTCGCTGTTGGTTCTGCTTGTTCTGTTGCTGGCGGCAGGCTCGGTCGCTGTCTGGCGCAGGGGCATGCGGATGCAGGCGGCCCTCATGCTGGTGCTGGCGCTGGTCATGGCGGCCAATGTGGCGATCTGGGTTGTGCCGGTTCGCCAGGGCGCCGGCGGCACGTTGCTGTCACATGCCGCCGGGCAATAGTTATTGTCTGGCCGGGCTGGCGATCACTTGATCGGGCAGTCGGGCGACAGGCGCATGTCGAGGTAATTGTCGACCGCGCGCATCATCTCGTCCAGTTCGTTCTCGAAGAAGTGGTTGGCCCGCGGGATCTCGTCGTGGTGGATGGTGATGTGCTTTTGCGTGCGCAGCTTGTCGACCAGCTTTTGCACAGCCGTGGGGGCCACCACCGTGTCGGAGGTGCCCTGCACGATGATGCCGCTGGCCGGGCAAGGCGCCAGGAAGCTGAAATCATACATGTTGGCCGGCGGCGCCACGCTGATGAAGCCGCGGATTTCGGGGCGGCGCATGAGCAATTGCATGCCGATGAGCGCGCCGAACGAATAGCCCGCGATCCAGGTGGTGGTCGCCTCGGGGTGGATGGACTGCACCCAGTCGAGCGCGGCGGCGGCATCCGACAGTTCGCCAATGCCATTGTCGAAGCTGCCCTGCGAGCGGCCCACGCCACGGAAATTGAAGCGCAGCGTGGCAAAGCCGCGCGCCACAAACGTCTTGTACAGCGCCTGGGTGATGCGATCGTTCATCGTGCCCCCGGCCTGCGGGTGGGGGTGGAGGATCATGGCCACCGGCGCGCGCGGGCGCGTGCCGGGCTGGAACCGGCCCTCGAGGCGACCTTCGGGGCCGGGGAAAATCACTGCGGGCATGTCGTTGCGTGTCCCTGAGTGGAGGCCCCGCGAAAGGGCGGCAGGCTGTGCATAAGCCGGTGCCGAACCGCAAGCGGGGACTGTGAATGGAAGCGTTGGGCTATATAGAAAGCGATCGTCCGAAAGCAATGTTTTGCGTAACCGCCGTTAACGGGCCAGTCCACCAATGATGCCAAATTCGCTCTATCTCGATCACGCCGCGACCACGCCGCTCTTGCCGCAGGCCGCCGAGGCGATGGCGCGGGGCTATGCCATGTGGGCCAATCCGTCGAGTCCGCACCGCGCCGGGCGGGCAGCGCGCGCCGCCCTCGAACAGGCGCGCGAGCGGATTGCGGCGGCGCTGGGCTGGAGCGGCGAGGTGCTGTTTACCAGCGGCGCGAACGAGGGGCTGGCGATTGCCATGGCCCGCTCGCAGGCCCCGCTGGCGGCGGTGTCGGCGGTCGAGCATGAGGCGGTGTTGCGCCTGGCGGGCGATGCCGCGCGCCTGCCGGTCGATGCGCTGGGCGCAGTGGCGCCGGCCGATTGCGCTCTGGCCGGGTTGGTGGCGGTGCAGCAGGTGAATAACGAGACCGGCGTGATCCAGCCCATGCCCGCCATTGCCGAGGCTGTGCGGGGCGCTGGCGGCCTGTTGCTGGCCGATTGTGCGCAAGGGGCGGGCAAGATCGCTTTGCCCGATGCTGATATGGTGGTGCTTTCGGCGCATAAATTTGGCGGGCCGGTGGGCGTGGGGGCGCTGTTGTTGCGCGATGCGGGGCTAATCGCGCCCAGCGGCGGGCAGGAGCGCGGCTATCGCCCCGGCACCGAGAACCTGCCCGGCGTGCTGGGCATGGCGGCCGCGCTCGAGCTGGGGGCGCAATGGCTTGAGCAGGCGGCCGCCTTGCGTGCCCGGCTTGAGGCGGCGATTGTGGCGGCCGGGGGCGAGGTGGTGGCGGCCCAAGCGCCGCGTCTGCCTGCCATTGGCGCCTATCGGATGCCGGGCGTGGCGGCAGCGGCGCAGCTTATTCGCTTTGACGGGCAGGGCATTGCCATTTCGGCCGGTTCGGCCTGCTCCTCGGGGTCTTTGCGCGGCAGCCATGTGCTCGATGCGATGGGGCTGACTCACCCGGGCGAGGTCATCCGCGTGAGCATTGGCCGCGAAACGAGCGAGGCCGATGTCGACCGTTTCGCGCAGGCCTGGGCGGCCATGGCGGAGGGGCGGCGATGATCTATCTGGATTATCAGGCCACGACCCCACTGGCGCCCGAGGCTCTGGCCGCGATGATGCCCTGGCTGGCGGGGCCGGAAGCCATGGGCTTTGCCAATCCGCACAGCCCGCACAGGCCCGGTAGGGCGGCAGCCGCTGCGGTCGAGGTGGCGCGCGAACAGGTGGCAGCGCTCATGCCTGCGGGCGGGCGGGTGATCTTTACGGGCGGCGCGACCGAAGCGATTAATCTGGCGATACAGGGGCGGCGCGCGGCGGGGCGGCTGGGGCAGGTGGCTGTATCGGCCATCGAACATGCGGCGGTTCTGGAAACGGCGCGGGCCAGCGGGGCGCCGGTGGATGTTCTGCCGGTGTCGGCAGGCGGGCTGGTGGCGGGCGATCAGGCGATTGCGGCCGGCACCGATCTGGTCTGCGTGATGCAGGTGAACAACGAGATCGGCACGATCCAGCCCGTGGCGCAATTGGCCGAGGCGGCGCATCGGGCAGGGGCGCTGTTTCTGTGCGATGCGGTGCAGGGGGCAGGGCGCATTGCCGCGCCGGGGCAGGGCTTTGGCCAAGCCGACATGATCGCCCTGTCGGCGCACAAGATCTATGGGCCAAAGGGCATTGGCGCGCTGTGGGTGCGCGACGGGGTCGATCTGGCGCCGGTGCTGCATGGTGGCGGGCAAGAGGGGGGCTTGCGTTCGGGCACGCTCTCGCCGGCGCTGTGCGCGGGGTTTGGGGCGGCGGCGGCCCTGTGCGCCAGCCAGTGGGAAAGCGATGCGCAGCATGTGGACAGCCTGTGGAAAACCGCGCTCGACCTGCTGCCCGGATGGGTGCTGAATGGTGATGCGGCGCAGCGCTGGCATGGCAACCTGAATGTCAGGCGCGAGGGGCTGGATGTGGCGCGATTGATGAGTGATTTGCGTGACATCGCCTTTTCGGCCGGCAGCGCCTGCGCCAGCGGTTCGGGCCGGCCCAGCCATGTGCTGGGCGCGATCGGACTTTCGGCCGCGCAGGCGAAATCCTCTATCCGCATCGGTTTCGGGCGTTATACGGCGCAAGGGGAGTTTGCCGGGGCCTTGACGCGAATCGCTGCCGCAGCCGCAGCGCAGGAAGGATGAAGCGTGGTTAGGGTCGTATTCTTGACAGCCGGTGGCGAACGCGTCGCCGGCGATGCCGCCGCAGGCATGCGTCTGCTCGAAGTGGCGCAGGGCTGTGGCCTGCCGCTCGAGGGCACGTGCGAGGGGCAGATGGCCTGTTCCACCTGCCATGTGGTCGTCGCGCCCGACTGGTTCGAGCGCCTGCCGCAAGCCAGCGCCGACGAGGAGGACATGCTTGACCTGGCTGCGGGCGTGGCGCGCACTTCGCGTCTGGCCTGCCAGATCGTGCTGACCGACGAGATGGATGGGCTGACCGTGAGAATTCCGGGGGAAAGCCACGACATGCAGCGCGGTTGACCCCGCGCGAGACTTGGGCGCGGCGCATGGCGCTGCTAGGGTGCGCGCGCCATGGCCAATGACACCTCCACGCACGAGCCCGATCCGTTCGACGCCATCGTCGATGCGCCTTTCGACAGCGCCCTGTCCGAGCGCTACCTCGTCTATGCGCTTTCCACCATTACGGCGCGCTCGCTGCCCGATCTGCGCGATGGGCTCAAGCCGGTGCATCGCCGGCTGCTCTGGGCGATGCGGCAGCTCAAGCTCGACCCGGCGCAGGCGTTCAAGAAATCGGCGCGCGTGGTGGGCGATGTCATCGGCAAGTACCACCCGCATGGCGACGCCAGCGTGTATGACGCGATGGTGCGACTGGCGCAGGACTTTGCCCTGCGTTACCCGCTGGTCGAGGGTCAGGGCAATTTCGGCAATATCGACGGCGATAATGCCGCCGCCTACCGCTATACCGAGGCGCGGCTGACCCGCACCGCCATCCAGCTGATGGCCGGGCTGGACGAGGGCACCGTCGATTTCGTGCCGACCTATAACGGCGAGGAGGAAGAGCCCGAGATCTTCCCCGGCCTGTTCCCCAACCTGCTGGCCAATGGCGCGACCGGCATTGCCGTGGGCATGGCCACCAGCATTCCCAGCCACAACGTGGCCGAGATCATCGATGCCACGATGATGCTGATCGACAATCCGCAGGCCGAGCACGGGCAGTTGATGCAGGTGTTCCACGGCCCGGATTTCGCCACCGGCGGCATCGTGGCCGACAGCCCGGCGGTGATTTCCCATGCTTACGAGACAGGCAAGGGATCGGTGCGGGTGCGCGCGCGCTTCTCGACGGGGCGCGAGGAGGATGGCGCCTGGGAGGCCACTGGCATCGAGAAGCTGGGCAGCGGCCAGTGGCAGCTGGTCATCTCGGAAATTCCCTACATGGTGCACAAGGGCAAGCTGATCGAGCAGCTGGCAGCCCTCATCGCCGACAAGAAGCTGCCCATCCTGGAAGATGTGCGCGACGAGAGCGATGAGCATATCCGCATCGTGCTGGTGCCCAAGTCGCGCAATGTCGACCCCGAGCTGCTGAAGGAGAGCGTCTACAAGCTGACCGAGCTGGAGAGCCGCTTCTCGATCAATCTCAACATGCTGGATGCCACGCGCACGCCGGGCGTTCTGGGCCTGCGCCAGATCCTGCTCGACTGGGTGGTGGCGCAGATCGACATCCTGCAGCGCCGCAGCCAGCACCGCCTCGACAAGATCGCCGCCCGGCTCGAGCTGGTCGAGGGCTATATCATCGCCTACCTCAACCTCGACCGGATCATCGAGATCATCCGCAGCGAGGATGAGCCAAAGCCGGTGATGATGGCCGAGTTCAACCTGACCGACCGGCAGGCCGAGGCGATCCTGAACATGCGGCTGCGCAGCTTGCGCAAGCTGGAAGAGATGGAGCTGCGCGGCGAGCGCGACGATCTTCTGAAAGAGCAGGACGAGCTGCAAAAGCTGCTCGAAAGCCCGGCCCGCCAGCGCACCCGGTTGAAGCGCGACCTCACCGCCCTGCGCAAGGACTATGCCGAGACGACCGCGCTTGGCCGCCGCCGCACCAGCATCGAGGAAGCCGCCCCCACCCGCGAATTTAGCATGGACGCGATGATCGAGAAGGAGCCGGTCACGGTCATCCTTTCAGCGCGCGGCTGGATCAGGGGCGCCAAGGGGCACGAGCCGCTCGACCGCGACTTCAAGTTCAAGGAAGGCGACGGGCCGGCCTTCGCCTTCCACGCGCAGACCACCGACAAGCTGCTGATCGCCTGCGACAATGGCCGCTTCTACACGCTGGGCGCCGACAAATTGCCCGGCGCGCGCGGCTTTGGCGAACCCATCCGCAGCATGATCGACATCGATGCCGACGCGCATATCGTCTCGGTGTTCCCCTATCGTGCGGGCGCGCAACTGCTGCTGGCGGCCAACACCGGGCGCGGTTTTGCCGCCGAGGCCAATGAATTGCTGGCCGAAACCCGCAAGGGCCGCGCTGTCATGTCGACCAAGCCCGATGTGAAGCTGGCCGTGGTGCGCGAAATCGCCCCCGAGCACGATCACGTCGCTGTCATGGGCGAGAACCGCCGCCTCGTCATCTTCCGCCTGAGCGAGATGCCGGTGCTGGCCAAGGGGCAGGGCGTGACCTTGCAGCGTTACCGCGACGGGGGCCTGTCCGACATCATCACCCTGCGCCTCGAGGACG
>DATMUT010000111.1:0-4867 GCA_035563755.1 Novosphingobium sp. | reverse complement strand
CGCGCCGCTCGACCAGCACGTCGCACACCTTGCCCACACTGCGCTCGTTAAAGGCGATCTGGTTGCGGATGATCGCCGATTGCAGGCGCTGCAACCGCTCGTCCATCACCTCGGCGGCGATCTGCTCGTCCATCGTGGCGGCGGGTGTGCCGGGGCGGGGGCTGTATTTGAAGCTGAACGAGGCGGCGTAACCCACCGCATCCACCAGCGCCAGCGTGTCGAGGAAATCCTGCTCGCTCTCGCCGGGGAAGCCGACGATGAAATCGCCCGAGAGGGCAATGTCGGGCCGCGCGGCGCGCACCCGCTCCAGCAGGCGCAGGTACGAATCGGTGGTGTGGCTGCGGTTCATCGCCTTCAGGATGCGGTCGCTGCCCGATTGCACCGGCAGGTGCAGGTAAGGCATCAGCTTGTCCACCTCGCCATGCGCGGCGATCAGGCCGTCGGTCATGTCATTAGGGTGGCTGGTGGTGTAGCGGATGCGCTTGAGGTCGCTCATTGCCGCCAGATCGCGCACAAGGCCGTCGAGGCCCACGCGCTGCCCCTTGGCGTTCTCGCCTGTCCAGGCATTCACATTCTGCCCCAGCAGCGTGATCTCACGCGCGCCGGCATCGACCAGGCGCTGGGCTTCCTCAACCAGATCGGCGTGAGGGCGGCTGATTTCGGCGCCGCGGGTGTAGGGCACCACGCAATAGGTGCAGAACTTGTCGCAGCCTTCCTGCACGGTCAGGAACGCGGTTGGCCCGGTGCGGCGGCGCTTGGGCAGCGCGGCGAACTTGGCGTCGGCGGGCATGTCGGTGTCGGTGGCGCGACCGCCATCCTGCGCGACCTTCAGCATTTCGGGCAGGCGGTGATAGGCCTGCGGGCCAACCACCATCTTGACCGAAGGCGCGCGGGTCATGATCTCCTCGCCCTCGGCCTGGGCGACGCAGCCAGCAACGGCGATCAGCGGGGTGGTGCCATCCTCGCGGCGCAGGCGGCCAATGTCGGAATAGACCTTCTCGGCCGCCTTCTCGCGGATGTGGCAGGTGTTGAGCACGACCAGATCCGCATCATCGCCCTCGGCGGCGGCGGACAGGCCCTGTTCGGCCAGCAACTCGCCCATGCGTTCGCCATCATAGACGTTCATCTGGCAGCCGAAGCTTTTGACGCGATAGGTGCGGGGGGCAGGGGTAGTGGCCATAATCGCGCGCCGATACGCCAAAACGGCGCGGATTTGAAGGGGGCACGCGCGGCGCATGCAATGCAGGCCCGCATGCGGCGCCCATGCCCACCCTCGCGAGGGGGGGCGCCCCCTCGCCAAGGGCTTACTTCTTGCCCGTATCGCGCTCCAGCTTGACGCCGAACAGTTCGAGCCGGTGGTCGACCAGCCGATAGCCCAGCCTTTCGGCGATCTGGCGCTGCAAGGCTTCCAGTTCGGGATCGACGAATTCGATGACGGTGCCCGTTTCCACATCGATCATGTGGTCGTGGTGCGCCTCGGGCGCGGCTTCATAGCGCGCGCGGCCATCGCCAAAGTCGTGCCGGTCAAGGATGCCCGCCTCCTCGAACAGGCGCACGGTGCGATAGACCGTGGCGATGGAGATGCCCGGATCGATGGCGGCCGCGCGTGCGTGCAGCATGTCGACGTCGGGATGGTCCGTGCTTTCCGACAGAACGCGGGCGATCACGCGCCTTTGTTCGGTGATGCGCAGGCCGCGTTGTTGGCAGAGAGCTTCGATGTCGATCGACTGGTGCACGTTAAATCCGCATATGAATGGCCCCGCCGAGTATGGCCTCGGCGGGGCGAAACTGCAACCGCACGCTTGTTACGTGCTGATGATTGCAGTGTGATGATGTCGCTATCAGGCAGCGGCCTTGGGCTTGCGGCCGCGGCGCGCGCCGGGCTTGCGGCCCAGGCCGATCTTCTTGGCCAGTTCGCGACGCTTCTCGGCATAGTTGGGGGCAACCATCGGATAGTCGGCAGGCAGGTTCCAGCGCGCGCGATACTGTTCCGGGGTCAGGTTATAGTGCGTCATAAGGTGGCGCTTGAGCATTTTCAGCTTCTTGCCATCTTCGAGGCAGACGATGTGGTCGGGCTTGATCGACGCGCGGATCGAAACGGCCGGCTCGGGCGGCAGCTCGGTTGCCGGTGCTTCCTTGCCCAGATTGGCCAGGGCGCCGAACACGCTGGTGATGAGCCCGGGCAGCTCCTCGACGGGAACGTTGTTGTTGCTCACGTGCGCGGCGACGATGTCCGAAGCGAGCGTGATCAACGTCTCGTTAATATCTGCCTGATTGCTTTCCATTTCTTGTGTTCCTCGTTTTTTTAGCGGCCCTGGGGATTATGGTTGCGACATTTCCCCTGATTTGTACGATTTCGATTACGCCGAACCTTTAAGTTTTTCAAGATGGAATAGCTACTTATTATGAGCAACAACAGTGTAAGAGAAGCCTCGCGCTTCTGATGTAAAATTTCACGACACGATCGGCAGTGTAAAGGTTATTGCGTCGAGCCGGTCGCCGGTTGCGCTGCGGTAATACTTGGGGCGTCGGCCCACGGCCAGGAAGCCGGCGCCGCGATAAAGGTGTTCGGCCGGGTTGCCTTCGCGCATTTCCAGCAACAATTGCACGGCGCCCTCGGCGGCAAGCCGGTCGCATACCAGCGCGAGCAGGCGCTTGCCCAATCCGCGCCGGCGCTGCTGTGGCGCAACGGCGAAAAGCAGCAGTTCGGCCTCGTCAAGCGTTTGGCGCAAAAGGGCAAAGCCGACCGCCTCGACGCCATCGGCCGCAGGTTGGCCCTCGCTGTCGATCAGATGATAGTGGCAATTGCCCATCATCAGCGCGCCTTCAACCTGGGGCCGCGTCCATGCCTCGCCAAATTCAGGAGCAAAAGCCTGGCGCATGACCGCCATGATGCGGTCGATGTCGTCGCCATGCTGCAATTGCGTCATGCCTGGCTTCCGGGCAGCAGGCCGCCGGGCAGGCGCGCGTCGGGCGCGCGGCCATAAATGGGCGACAGGTCGGGCGTGAATGCCCTTTGGGGCAATGTCATCACGGCCCTCGCGTCGGGCCACAGGGGCAGGGCGTGGCCCGATCCGCGCCGCGTGACCAGCGCTTCGGCCTGGCTGCCTGCCACGATCGCTTGCGGCAATGCCGCGGCGGCATCGGGGCGCAAGCTGGCCAGGGGCAGGGTGGTGTCGTTTGCGTCGAACCCCTGCACGAACCATTCGCCATGGCCGCCGGTGGTGGCCACCAGCACTTCGTCCTGATCGGTTTGCGCGCGCGCCATGGCGGCAATGAGTGCCAGCGTGGGGTAGCCCACGCATTGCGCCTGCCAGGCCAGCGCCAGCGCACGAGCCGCGGCAAGGCCGATACGCACGCCGGTAAAGCTGCCCGGCCCCAGGCCCACGGCGATGCGCGTGGCCTGCCCGCGATCGGGCAAGGCCGCGATCATGGGCACCAGCGCTTCGGCATGGCCACGGCCCAGATGGCGAAACTCGCCCGCCAGCAACTGCGCGCCCTCGAAAAGGGCTACCGAGCACGCCTCGGTCGTGCATTCGATTGCCAGCGTGCGTGCGGCGGTGAGGGGCTGGTCGGGGGCGGGCGGCATCTGCAACTGTCTGAAGGGGTGTTCCGGTGGCGCCTTATGCGGCGCGCACCTCGGTGACTTCGGGCACGTAGTATTTGATCAGGCTTTCGATGCCGTTCTTGAGCGTCGCGCTCGACGAGGGGCAGCCCGAGCAGGCGCCCTGCATCTGCAGGTAGACGATGCCCTCGCGGAAGCCGCGATAGACAACATCGCCGCCATCATTGGCCACGGCCGGGCGGATGCGCGTCTCGATCAGGTCCTTGATCTGATCAACGATGTCCTCGTCCTCGGGGGCGTGGCCAATCGAGTCGTCCTCGACCGGCACGGCGATGCCTGCTGCCGAACCGGCCGTGAAGAGCGGCGCCTCGGCGATGAAGTGATCCAGCAGGATGGCCACCACCTGCGGCTTGAGAAAGCCCCAATCGACGCCGGCTCCGGCCGTTACCGATATGAAATCACGGCCAAAAAACACAGACGCCACATCGCCCAGGCTGAACAGCGCCTCGGCCAGGGGCGAGGCGGCTGCCGCTTCCTCGTCGACGAATTCGCGCGTGCCCGCGCTCATCACGATACGGCCGGGCAGGAACTTCAATGTCGCCGGATTGGGCGTGGTTTCGGTCTCGATGAACATACTTACCGCCATGTAGGCTCAGAGTTTCGGGGGTCAAGTGGTGCGCAAGCGCTTCTTTTGCAATTTTGGGAGGACGTTTGTCGCATTTTGCAACCGCTCCCTCTTTTCATTCTAGCGCATCCTTTGATCCGCGGCGAACAATAAACATCGCCCGCGCGCCCTCTTCCTGCTTGGGCAAGCGGTGTCGGGGTGCGGTTACGGGGGGCTTGTTCACTGGCTTTTAATGTAGCGCAACCCTATAGCATGGCACATGAAACCGACTGCGCGTGCCGTTCGCCACCTTGCCCTGGTTCTGCCCCTGGCATTGATCGCCATATCGCCGGGCATGGCGCGCGAGGCCAATGTGCCTGCGGCTGCCACAGCAGCCAGCGCCCTGCCGCCGCTGCCCCCGCAAAACGACCCCTGGCTCTATCGCGGCAGCGACGTGCCGCACGACAAGGACTGGGCCTTTGGCATTCTGCCCAATGGCTTGCGCTGGGCGGTGCGGTCGAATCAGGTGCCGCCCGGCCAGGTGTCGATCCGCATCCGCATTGATGCCGGCGCCATGTACGAACACCCCGGCGAAGAGGGCTTTGCCCACCTGATCGAGCACCTCGTCTTCCGCCAGTCGCGCTATCTGGGCGAGGCGCAGGCCATTCCCACCTGGCAGCGGCTGGGCGCGACCTTTG
>DATMUT010000110.1:0-5218 GCA_035563755.1 Novosphingobium sp. | reverse complement strand
GCTGTCGGGCCTGGCTTTGATGCGCGTGACCGATCGCCACGGGCCATGGGGGCTGGCGGTGCTGGCGGGCATGGCGGTGCCGCTCTCGCTGGCCATTGGCCTCAGCCATGTCGAGGGGGCGGGCTATGTGCTGCTGGCGCTGTGCAGCGGCACGCTGCTGGGCGGCGCGCACTTTGGCATCATCAGCCTTGCGGGCCTGTATTACCCCAGCGCCATCCGCGCGAATGGCGCCGGCTGGGCGGCGGGCATCGCCAAGATCGGCGGCGTTTTCGCGCCGATGGTGGGGGCATGGCTGCTGGCGCAGGGCCTGCCCATCCGCAGCGCCTATGTGTTCATGGGTATCTGCCCGCTGGTGCTGTGCATTTCGGCGCTGGGCATTGCCCGCGCCCTGCGCCGCGAGGATGCGCCGGTTGCGCGCAACCGCCCTGTGGCGGCTGTGCGTGGCCATGCCTGATTGCAACATAGGATTGGCCCCGACAGCGGGCCGGGGAGACACGATATGAATGGCCCGCTGATTTCCTGCGACGACCACCTCGACCTCAATCAGTTGCCCGCCGACCTGTGGAGCAGCCGCCTGCCCGGGCACCTGCGCGAGCGCGGCCCCCGCGTCGAGGAACGCGACGGCAAGCTGGAATGGGTGTGCAACGGCAAGCGTTGGGGCAGCTGGTCGGGCGGCGACAAGGGCTCGGATGCGCCAAAGCCCATCTTTACCGCCTTCGACCGGGGGGGCATCACCGATCTGACCGCCCGCCGCCCGGCCGATCCGCTGCTGCGCCTCGAGGACATGGATCGCGACGGCGTCCATGCCCATGTCATCTATGGCCCCGTCACCTCGATCAACACCGAGGAGGACGATGAGCTGCGCGATGCCTGCTATCAGGTGTATAACGACTGGCTGGCCGAATTCTGCGCCCATGCGCCCGACCGGCTGATCGGCGTGCCGATGCTGCCCGAATTCCCCGAGGCGGCGGTGCGCGAATTGCGCCGCGTGGCCGCCAAGGGCGTGTTCAAGCAGGCCAACCTGCAGATCGCTGTCGCCAAGCCGCGCCTGCATGACGAGCGCTGGGAGCCGTTCTGGCAGGCGCTGGAGGAGACGGGGATCATCCTGTCGTTCCATGTGGTGGTGTTCATGCCGCCGGCCAATGATCCGGCGCGCGGCAAGGTGGCCGGCGTGCTGACTCACGCCAAGAGCTTCGTCGACCAGTTCATCGATCCGTTCATCGACCTGTTCGCCTGGGGCATTCTCGAGCGGCATCCGGGCATGAAGATCGTCATCGCCGAAAGCGGCGTGGGCTGGCTGCCCTGGCTGATCGAGGAGCTGGATTATCGCCACTGGCGCCTGTGGGAGGCGCAGGAGTTCTGGAGCAAGCTGGGCGATATTCCGCTCAAGGCCAAGCCGTCCGAGCTGTTCAAGCGGCAGGTCTACGCCACGTTCCAGGAAAGCCCGACGGCGCTGGCGCTGCTCAAATTCTACGGGCCGGGCAATCTGCTGTGGGCGTCCGACTATCCGCACCCCGACAGCCTGTGGCCCAATTCGCGTGCCGCCATCGCCCGGCAGATGGCCGATCTGGACGAGGCAACGGTGGCAAAGCTCACCTGGGGCAATGCGGCGGCGCTCTATGGTATTGCGCTGCCTGCCGCCACCGCAGGCGAAATGGCCGAGGCGCGGTAATCAGGCAAAACAGTCGGCGGGGGTGAACGCGGGGGACTGGCCCCTCGCTCTGCCCGGCTTATAGATGCGGGCCGACAGCCCGCACCCGGAAGGTTTGAGTTTGATGCAACAAGATCAACGCGCCCGCATCCTGCTGACGCGCCGCTGGCCTCATGCGGTCGAGGCCGAGATGCAGACGCGTTTCGGCGCGACCCTGAACGCCAATGACACGCCCATGTCGGCCGATACGCTGGCCCACGCCATGACCGAATATGACGTGCTGTGCCCGACGGTGGGTGATCCCTTGCCGGCGGGCGTGCTCGATGTGCCGGGGCGGCGGGTGCGGCTTATCGCCAATTACGGCGTGGGGGTGGATCACATCGACCTCGATGCCTGCCGCCGGTTGGGCATTGCCGTGACCAACACGCCCGGCGTGCTGACCGAGGCGACGGCCGATCTGGCGATCACGCTGATGCTGATGGCGATGCGCCGCGCGGGCGAGGGCGAGCGCGAATTGCGCGCGGGCGAATGGACGGGATGGCGCCCGACCCATCTGGTCGGCACCGCGCCGCAGGGCAAGGTGCTGGGCCTGATTGGCTGGGGCCGGATCGCGCGGGCCATGGCGCGCAAGGCCCATGACGCCTTTGGCATGGAGATCCTGTTCCACGCCCGCCGGCCCATGACGCCCGAGGCCGGCGATCCGCCCGCGGTTCAGGCAGCCTCGCTGGACGCACTGCTGGGGGCGGCCGATGTCGTTTCGCTGCATGTGCCGGGCGGGGCCGACACGCGCCACCTCATCGACGCGGCCGCGCTGGCCAGGATGAAGCAGGGGGCCTTCCTCATCAACACCGCGCGCGGCAGCGTGGTGGACCATGCGGCGCTGGCCGGGGCCTTGCGCTCGGGCCATCTGGGCGGGGCCGGGCTCGATGTCTTTCCGGCGGAACCTGCCATTCCCGAGGGGCTGGCCGATGCGCCCGGCGCCGTGCTGTTGCCGCATCTGGGCAGCGCCACGCGCGAAACCCGCGAGGCGATGGGCCGCAAGGCGCTGGCCAATGTCGCGGCGTGGCTGGCCGGGCAAGACCTGCCCGACCGCGTGGCCTAGCCTGCGGGGAAGGCGTCGGTGTCCTCGCTCTTGCCGGTGGCGGCCTCTTCGCGGGCCATCACCGCGCGGAAGAAGCGGTCGAGCGCCTTGGCCGTCTGGTCCAGTTCCTCGTCGGTAAAGCCGGTCAGCAGGCTCGAGCGTTCCGGGTCGAGGATGGCCTTGGTGCTGTTCATCAGCTCGCGGCCCTTGTCGGTCAGCTGGATGAAGCGCGAGCGCCCGTCGGCCGGATTGTCCAGCCGCTCGATCAGCCCGTCGGCCTCAAGGTTGCCCAGCGTGCGCACCAGCGAGGGCCAGCGCAGGCCAAGGCGCGTGGCCAGCGTGATGGTCGTGACCGGCGGCTCCATGAAGCCGATGGTGAAGAGCGTCTGCCAGCGGGCGCGGTTCTGCCCGGTGGCCTCTTGCAGCACGGCGTCGATGTGGCGCACCCAGTTGCGCGCGGCCAGCACCAGCTTGCTCGAGAAATGGAATTCCATCGTCTCGCGCGCGCCATCGGGGTAATAATCGGCAAAGCGCGGCGCCCAGTTCTCGAGAGCCTGGCCCTCTTCCTGAGTTTGGCTCTGGGGCAGATCGACTGGGGCGGCGGAATGTTCGTCTTGGGGCATGGGGCCTCGTGCCGGTGGCAGTTGGTACAGACAGGGAGTGCGACTCTTGGGTGAGCATCTAGGCGATTCGGTCAAGGGGGCAAGTGCGGCGAAAGTCTGGGGTGCCCTGTTGGCGCAGGAACGCTTGCCGCCCGCCTATGCGCTGATTGCCGAGCGCTGGTGGCGCCCGCTGGCGCAGGTCATCGCGGCCGACAGGCGCAGCGCCGGCGCGCCGCTGGTGGTGGGCATCAATGGCGGGCAGGGCAGCGGCAAGTCGACGCTGTGCCAGTTTCTGACGGCCCTGCTGGCCGATGAGGGGATGGTTGCGGTGACCGTCTCGCTCGACGATTTCTATCTGGGCCGGCCTGCGCGGCAGGTCTTGGCCCGCGATGTGCACCCCCTGCTGGCCACGCGCGGGGTGCCGGGCACGCATGATGTGGCAGCGCTCGACAATGCGATCACGGCGCTGGCGGGAGGCGGGCGGGCTATCCTGCCCCGTTTCGACAAGGCTGCCGATGACAGGGCGCCCGAGACAAGCGATGCCGGCCCCTGCGATGTCATCCTGTTCGAGGGGTGGTGCGTGGGCGCCAGCGCGCAAGCGCCGCACCAGCTGGCCGCCCCCATCAACCCGCTCGAGGCCGACGAGGATGCCGATGGCGTCTGGCGCGCCCATGTGAACGCGCAGCTGGCCGGGCCTTATGCGGCGCTGTTTGCCCGGATCGACCTGATGGTCGCGCTGCTGCCGCCCGATTTTGCCTCGGTTGCGGCCAACCGGCGGTTGCAGGAAGAAAAGCTGGCCGCCCGTGTGGGCGCCGACCGGGTGATGGATGCGGCGGCGCTGGCCCGGTTCATGTCGCATTATCAGCGGCTGACATTGCACATGCTGGCCGAAATGCCGGCGCGCGCCGATGTGGTGGTGCGGCTGGGGCCGGCGCAGCGCATCCTCGAGATGGTGCTGCGCGCGCCGGCCCGATCGCTCACGACTTGATGAGCTGCGGCATTTCGGAAAACAGCGCGCTGAACGGGTCGGCGCCGGCATCCTGGGGCGTGGCTTCGCGCACTGTGGTGCGGCGCATTTCGCGGCGGTGGTTGTCGATGTCGAATTCGCCGCCGCGGTGCTGCGAGATGAGGTTGTTCCAGATGACCATGTCGCCCACCTGCCACGCCACCGAGAACACATATTCGGGCCGCGCGATCCAGGCGTTCAGCTCGGCGATCAGGCGGCGGCCTTCCTCGCGCTCCATGCCGATCACGTCGCGGGCATGGGCGCCCACATAAAGCGCGCGGCGCCCCGTGCGCGGGTCGGTATAGACCATCTTGTGGCGCGCCTTGGTCCGCGCGTCGATTTCCTCTTCGCTGATCTCGGCGCCCGCCGCGCGGCGCGACCACCACAGCGAATGCTCGACCACCAGATCCTCGATCCGCTCCTTCGTCTCCTGCGGCAGGTCGTCATAGGCCGAGCGCGTGTCGGCAAACCAGGTGAGGCCATCGGCGGGGGGCACCTCGTGCGCCAGCAGCAGCGAATAGGCCGAACGCACCGGCATGAACGAGCTGTCGGTGTGCCACAGCCGGTCGCCCTTGGCATAGAGGCGGCTCGAAGGGTTGCGGTTGATTTCGCCGTCCGGGCCGATGTTGCTCGACAGGAACAGCTCGCGCGGGAGGCGGCGCGGCAGTTCCTGCCCGTCGGGGCTCTTGATGGCCGGGGCCAGTTCCAGATGGCCGAACAGGCGCGAAAAGGCGATGTGGCTTTCGGTGTCGAGGCCGGTGTTGCGATAGACGGTCACGCCCCATTCGTCCTGCAGGTCGATCAGCCGTTGCGCGGTCGTGGCGTCGAGCGGGCGCGAGATGTCGACGCCTGAAATCTCTGCGCCAAAGCGGGGCAGG
>DATMUT010000109.1:0-2901 GCA_035563755.1 Novosphingobium sp. | reverse complement strand
AAGGCCGCTTATCGCCAGCACCGGGCGCATTTCCGCCAGCTTTGTCTCGGCCTCGGCATAGGTGCGCGACACGATCAGCCGGATCGCGTCGTTTTTCTCGATCTGCTGCTTGAGCAGCATGCACACGGCCAGCGAATCCTCGATCAGCAACACAACCTGGGGCCCGGCGCCGCCGCGGGCAAATTCCGAGTTGCGATCCTGCATGCGAAATCGGCTCATCTGCGACCAACTGCCTCTGTTGCAAATCACGTGCCCCGACCGAACCTGGCCAGTGTCGGGTAGACGTTTAGAATGTGCGCTTTAAGCTCTCGCGTTGGTCCCCTACGTTACATCGCTTAGCTGGAGATGATGGCTGCGCGACAATGACCGGCGGGCAATCGCCCAGTGGCAGGAAAGGGAGAGGCAATCCCAACGGCCCGGCAATAGCGTTGCAGCCAGCCTCGCGTTCAAGCAAAAGCGGGGGGCGGCAACGGCCTGCCCCCGGCCATTGCCGTCGCTCAGTCCATCTCCCAGCCGCGCTCGCCGTGGCTGGCCAGATCCAGCCCCTCGCGCTCGTCGTCCTCGCTCACGCGCATGGGGATGATGCGGGCCAGACCCAGGCCGATCACCGCGCTAAGCCCGGCCGACCATGCGGCCACCACCGCCACGGCCAGCACCTGCGCGCCGATCTGGCGCGCCATATCCATGCCCGGCGCATAGCCATGCCCGCCAAGCCCGGCCGACAGGAACACACCCAGCAGCACCGAACCCAGCATGCCACCCACGCCATGCACGGCAAACACATCGAGCGAATCGTCAACGCCCCAGCGCTGCTTGACCACCTGGATCATGGGGTAGCACACCAGCGCCCCGCCCAGACCGAACAGCAGCGCCGCTTGCGGAGCAATAAAGCCCGCCGCCGGCGTGACCGTTGCCAGACCCGCTACAGCGCCCGTGGCAAAACCCACGCTGGTCGGCTTGCCCACATGAAAGCGCTCGATAGCCAGCCACACCAGCGCCGCGGCCGATGCCGCCAGATGCGTGTTGATGATCGCATCGGCCGCCGCGCCATTGCCCGCCAGCGCCGAACCGCCGTTAAAGCCGAACCAGCCCACCCACAGCAGCGCCGCGCCCGCCATGGTAAGCGCCGGGCTGTGCGGCAGCATCAGCGATTTGGGAAAGCCCTGACGCGCGCCCATCATGGCCGCCACGACCAGCGCCGAAACGCCTGCCGTGGTATGCACCACAATGCCGCCGGCAAAGTCGAGCGCGCCAAAATGCGTGGCCAGCCAGCCGCCGCCCCAGATCCAGTGCGCCGCCGGCGCATAGACCAGCAGGCCCCACAGCGCGCAAAAGCCCACGACCCAGCCAAAGCGCGCGCGATCAACCCAGGCGCCGGCCATCAGCGCCGGGGTGATGGCGGCAAAGCACATCTGATAAAGCGCAAACACGTTCTCGGGCAGGGTCAGCCCGGCGCGCAGCGGCGCCAGCCCGTGCAGGAACATGCCAGCACCCGACCCGATCCAGCCATTCGTGACCGTACCGAAGGCCAGCGTATAGCCGCAAACCATCCACAGCACCGAGGCCGCCGCCGCGATCGCGCCCACCTGCACCAGCACCGCCAGAAAGTTCTTGGCGCGCACCAGCCCGCCATAAAACAGCCCCAGCCCCGGCATGCACATCATCAGCACCAACGCCGAAGAGATGAGTATCCACACGGTATCGGCGCCATTGGCTTGCGCCGGGGCGGTATCTGCCGCAAAAGCGGCCTGTGGCATGAAAGTGGCAAGCGCGGCTATGATAAGCGCGCCAAAGGTAAGCGAAACAGGGCCAGCGGCCACCGCCCGCTCCTGTGCGAGGTGTTTGCGCATCGGCTATCCCTTCCCGAATTTGCGTCTGGCACCGGCCGGCTTTATCCGCCTGCCGGATATTTCAAGCGGGGGCCTGTAGGCCAAGCCGCCCCTTGCGCGCAAGCGCCATCGTGGCCCGCCACCTGCCGCGCGCGGCCTGCCTGCCCTTTGCTGGCGCCGCATCATATTGACCACGCAAGACAAAGGGGCGCCCGACCCGCAAGTCGGACGCCCCTTTGCTTTTTGGCCCTGATCTTGACCGGCCTTTTCGGCTCAGCCCTTGGGCGGATCGATCAGGCGCGACATGCTGCCAATCACCTTCCAGTCGCCGCCTTCCTTCACCCACACATGGATGTTGGCGTAATACTGGTTCACCGGCTGGCCGGTCGAAGTGACGGTGCGGTGGTTGAGGTAGTAGATCACCGCCGTCGTCCCGCTCAGGGTAAAGCCCTTGAGCTCGGTCGAGATCTTTTCCTGCGCGTGACCCGCCAAGGAAGGCGCCGCCGCACGCAGGGCATCAAGCTTGAAAGGCGCCGGCGTGCCGGCCACCCAGGCCATATAGTGCGGCGAGGCATTGTTGACGTAGAAATCGAGCTTGCCCTGCCCCCGGCCGGCATAGATCGACATTTCCTTGGCCCAGATGATTTTCAGCGCCGCATCGGCCTTGGCATCCTGCGCGGCCGATACCGCGCCAAAGGCAGCCCCCGTCGCCAGCGCTCCGGCCAAAATCCCGCTCAGCACCAGACCCGTCTTGCCCATTTTCATCGCCCGCACCTTTTCTGCCCGCATTGCGTTTGCGGGCAATGTGCGGGCACGCAGGGCGGCTGCCTATTGCGCGATCTGGCGTTGTTCAACCTGCGAGAAGGCGGCCACAGCCCCCCCGCCCGCAACCGCGCGCCCAATGAGCAGCAGCGCCGGCCCATCGCCCAGCGCCACCTTGGCCCCCAGCCCCAGCAGGTCGAGCCGGGTGGTGAAGATGCGCTCGCCCGGCAGGCTGGCGTTTTCGACCAGGGCGACCGGCGTGTCGCCCGCCAGGCCCGCGGCGATCAGCGATGCGGCAATCTCGCGCGCG
>DATMUT010000108.1:0-3020 GCA_035563755.1 Novosphingobium sp. | reverse complement strand
CATGGAGGGCGACGTGATCGTCACGCAGGAGCTGTTCAAGTTCGAGTATCTCGACGAAACCGACGACGGCAAGATCATCGGCGAATGGCGTTCGTCGGGCCTGCGCCCCTATACGCTTGAAAAGGCGCGGCAATACGGTTTCGATCAGGCGTTTCTGGAAGCCTGCCTGTAAATCAGCCGGCCTGCCATAGCCGCACGGCCCACCCGCCCAGCAACAAGGCCGCGACGCTGGCCCAAAAGGCCACGTCGCGCCACGGCATCCAGCCCACGGCATCTGGGTCGGCACGGCGCATCCGCCGCCGGTCGGCCTGCCACGCGCCCAGCGCAAGGGCAATCGTGCCCGCCATCCATGTTAATGCCTCATTCAGCGATACTTCCATGGCCAGCGCCCTTGCCTGACGGGCCGCAGTCAGTAAACGGGCCGCGTGCACAAACCGCAACGCCCCTTTCTCGCCCTGTTCCTGCGCCTGTGCGCGGCTTTCGGGCTATCGCTGCTCTACCTGCTGGTCAAGCTGTGCCACCGCGACGGGGTCGCCCTGCCCGAGATCATGTTTTTCCGGCAGGCCATATCGGTGCCGGTGCTGCTGGGCTGGCTGGTGGCCAGCAGGCAGATGGGGGCGCTGCGCACTCGGCGGCTGCGCGCGCATGGGGTGCGCGCCGTCATGGGCACGGTGGGCATGGTCACCAATTTCGGCGCGGCCATTCTGCTGCCCCTGCCGATGGCGACGATTCTGGGTTTCACGACGCCGCTCTTTGCCGTCATCCTGACGGCACTGCTGCTTGACGAACAGGTCGGGCCGTGGCGCTGGCTGTCGGTGGCGCTGGGGTTTGGCGGCGTGCTGGTCATCGCCAATCCGGCCAGCCTGGCCCATGCCGCCATCAACCCGCTGGGCATTGCCGCAGGGCTTGGCTCGGGCCTTCTGGTGGCGGTCATCAGCCTGCAAATCCGCGACATGGCTCGCACCGAGGCGCCCATTGCGGTGGTGTTCTACTTCTCGGTCTTCGCCTCGGTGTTCACAGCGCCGCTGCTGCCCTTTGTCATGCAGCCGCATTCGCCCGCAGTCTGGGCCGAAATCGCGGTGATGGGGCTGGTGGGCACCTGCGCGCAGTTGCTGCTGACGGGCGCGCTGCGCTTTGGCTCTGCGGCCAGCGTGCTGGTTATGGACTACACCTCGCTGGTGTGGACCACGCTGTTCAGTTGGCTGGCCTTTGCCCAATTGCCGTCAGCGGCCACATGGGCCGGCGCGCCGCTTATCGTGGCGGCAGGGCTGGTCATTGCCTGGCGCGAACACCGGCTGCACCACGACGCACTGCTGGCAGCCGAGGCCGAGGCGCGCTAGGCGCCCCGGCCCCGTCACGTCAGTCCTTCCAGACCAGCTTGGGCTTGCGCGCGGCCAGCGTTTCATCAACCCGGCGACGCGGGGTGTAATGCGGCGCGCTTTTCAGCGTCGCGTCGCCCGCATGGGCCCGCCCGGCCAGCGAGCGCATCGAGGCGATCAGCCGGTCCAGCCCGTCGCGGCTCTCCGTCTCGGTGGGTTCGATCAGCATGGCGCCATGCACCACCAGCGGGAAATAGACCGTCATGGGGTGGAAACCCTCGTCGATCAGGCCCTTGGCGATGTCGAGCGTGGTGAAGCCCTCGGCCAGACCGTTATCGCTGAACAGCGCCTCGTGCATGCAGGGGCCGCTGGCGGCAAAGGGCGCGTCCAGCACATCCTCGAGGCTGCGCAGGATGTAGTTGGCGTTGAGCACCGCATCCTCGGCCACCCGCGCCAGGCCATCGGCCCCGTGGCTCAGGATATAGGCCAGAGCGCGCGTGAACATGCCCATCTGCCCATGGAAGGCGGCCATGCGACCAAAGCTGTCGGCATGGCCGCTGGCGATGGTGTCCTCTTCCTCGATCAGGCAGGCCACGCCATCGGCGCCGCGCTGCACGAAAGGCAGCGGCGCAAAGGGCGCCAGCGCCGCCGAGAGCACCACCGGCCCGCTGCCCGGCCCGCCCCCGCCATGCGGCGTCGAGAAGGTCTTGTGCAGGTTGATGTGCATGGCATCGATGCCCAGATCGCCCGGCCGCACCTTGCCGACGATGGCGTTGAAATTCGCCCCGTCGCAATAGACGTAGCCGCCAACGGCATGCACCGCGTCCGAAATGCGCTTCATGTCGCGTTCGAACAGGCCGCAGGTGTTGGGGTTGGTGATCATCACGCCGGCCACATCAGGCCCCAGACGCGCGGTCAGCGCGGCAAGGTCGACCCGGCCATCGGCGGTGGCGGGAATGGATTCGACGCGGAAACCGGCAAAGGCGGCCGTGGCCGGGTTGGTGCCATGCGCGCTTTCGGGCACCAGCACCACGGGGCGCTCTTCGCCGCGGGCCTCGATGGCGGCGCGGATGCACAGCAGGCCGCACAATTCGCCATGCGCGCCAGCCTTGGGGCTGAGCGCAACCGCCGCCATGCCCGTCAGCGCCACCAGCCAGTCGGCCAGCTGGGCGATCGCCTCATAGGCGCCGGCCACGGTCTGGCGCGGTTGCAGCGGGTGAATGTCGGCGAAGCCGGGCAGGCGCGCGACCTTCTCGTTCAGGCGCGGATTGTGCTTCATCGTGCACGAGCCAAGCGGGAACGGCCCCAGATCGATGGCATAATTCTGCCTCGACAGGCGGGTGTAGTGGCGCACCACCTCGGGTTCGGACAGGCCCGGCAGGCTGGCGGGCGCCTTGCGCAGGAAGCGGGCAAGGCCGGCCACGGGCGCCACCTCGACCTGCGGCAGATCGACGCCATAAGCGCCGGGCTGGCCCAGTTCGAAGATCAGCTTTTCTTCCAGATGCAGGCCGCGATCGCCGCTGGCCGTGGCGGGGGCAAGCGTGACGCCCTCGCCCATTTCGGGCTTCCATCCCGATGCGTTGGGGGCGTTCATTGGGCGTCTCCCTTGGCCAGAACCTGTTCCAGAGCGGTTGCCAGCGCCTCGATGTCCTCATCGGTGGTGCATTCGGTGGCGGTGACCAGCAGGCCGGCATGCAGCGC
>DATMUT010000107.1:0-3895 GCA_035563755.1 Novosphingobium sp. | reverse complement strand
GGCCACTGGGCGGCACAGGCCTGCGCTGCGGCTGGCAGGGTGCCCGGCGCCGGAACCTGCCAATCCTCCGAAATGGCCAGCCGGATCTTCCGCCCCCCGCCACGGGGGGTAAGGGGGGAAGAGGTTATATTATGGTTCTTTTGGGTTTGGGTGCAGCCGTTGCGGGGGTGTCCGGCAACGGCTGCGGGGGTGGGGTGCGATCCTTGCGGGGGCGCAGCCTTTGCGGGGGTGCAATCCTTGCGGGGGTGGATGACGAAGCGCGAACGGTGGCCCGGCTGCTCGATCCGCTCCATGTGCCCGGCCTCGCACAGCGTGCGGATCACCGATTGCACGGTGCGCTCGCTCTTGCTCGACTTGCGGGCGATGGTGGCGATCGAGGGCCAGCAGCCGCCCTCGTCATTGGCCGCATCGGCCAGCGCCAGCAGCACGATCTTCTGGCTGTCAGGCAGGTCCAGTTCCCACACCTGTGTCATGATGCGAACGCTCATCTGGCGCGCTCCTGTATCATCTTTGCCAGATCCTGCTCGGACAGGTCGAACACGCAGCGGATGTCATCGTGCGAGAGGCCCAGCAGTAGGGCCAGCCGGGCGCGGTACTGGCGCTCGCTGGTGCGCGCGCCCTCGATGATGTCGGCAACGGGCTGGCGCGCGCGGGCGGCTGGCGGGGTAAAATGCTTCATGTCGGTGTCCTATGCTGGCAACCAAGGTCCGTGCGGGCGCCGCAGCGCCGGCAGGGATCGCGGTCGACAATGAGCTGCTCGTAACCGGCATGCCGGGCGGCCCGCGCGGCCACGCGGGCAAGCATGGCCTCCCGGCTATGGCGGCCGGGGTGGGCTTCCTGTCGCGCCTTTATGCGGGCGATGGCCGCCGCCACGCTGGCGCGGCTCACAGCCCGAACGCCCCGCGCAGGGCGCGCTCGGTCACATCGGCCAGCCGGGCGAGGTCCAGCGATCCAGCCAGATTGATGTGGGCGCTCTCGTCCATGGGGGCAGCATGGGCGATCGTTCCTTCGCCGTGCTGCCGGGCGATCTCGGCCGCCATGGCCTTCACCACCAGCCAGGCGCTGCGCCGGTGAGGGGCGTCATGCGCCGCCATCACAGCAGCACCCCCGCATGGCGCAGGACAGACAGCCCCGCCTCAACGCTGCGCACCAGATGGAACGGCACCCGGGCCATGGCGCACCAGTCGCGGAAATCGCGCTGGCCGCTCGTCATCGTGCCGGTCTTGCTCTTGAACTCGATGGCGCAGGCGCCGTCGTGCCACATGAACAGGAAATCGCTGGTGCCGGTGATCAGGCCCAGCGCCCGCGCAACGGCAATCTGCGGGGGCACCACCACCTTGCCATTGGCCGCCTTGCGCACCATGCCCGCCAGCTCGTTGGCCGGGTGCGTCCACACCGCCGCCAGCCGCCCCTCGAGGGTCAGGGCGCGCAGCTCGTTGGCAAAGGCATAGGCTTCCTTGTCCTCGGGGCCGAGGCGCAGCTGCGCCGGCGTTGACAGCGCCCGATGATCCATCAGGCGCGTCAGGAAGGGCGGGCACCGGAACATCAGGCGGCGCGCCCCAGCTGGCAATGCACGGTGAAGCTGCGCTGCGCCCGGCCCGCCACATAGGCAACCGGATCGCGCGCCTCGATCACCCGGATGCGAACAGGCGTGGGCTCGGCGCGGCGAGGCATCTGCACGGATACGGCATCGATCTGATACACGCCCTTGCGGAAGCCCAGGCGGTACAGGCGATCCATGGACGATGCCGGGGCATCCACGTCGAAGCGCAGGGCAAAGCCGTTGACGCACTGTGACGGCTGCTCGCTCACCAGCGTGATGCGGGCTGCCTCGCCCAGTTGCTCCTGCATCCATGCCTGAACGGCAGGCAGGCAGATGGCGGCGGTGCGGCCCAGCTCCACAGCGGGCACGGCGAAATCACTGGCAAACGCGTTCATTTCGATTCCTCGGGGGTTGGCGCAGCGGCGCGCGCCTCGATGGCCAGCCGCAGCTGGGCGGTCGTCTTGTCGGAAAGGGCGCGGCGCTGGGCGGCACGGGTGCGGTTGCCCTGGGCAACGGCGCCGGACTTGCGGGCACGCTGTTCGGCCAGCCGCGCCTCGGCGGCGCGGGCACGCTTGACGCAAGCCCACGTCACACAGGTTGCCAGACCCGCCCACACGCCAAACGCGGCGATGCAGGCGCAAGCGATGGGCGCATAGAGCGGGTCCAGCATGGGGCTCAGGCCTCCGCTGCGCCAATGAACAGGGGCAGGCCGGTTTCCGCTTTCACCTGCTCGCACGCCTCGGCAAAGGCCGCCTCGAACACCAGGTCGACGCGCCACAGCTCGTACCAGAACACGATGCCCTCGCCGCTCTTGCGATAGCGGAACCGCGCCAGCACCTGATAATAGACGGGCGAGCGGGCAAAGACCGGGATCGCGATCATAAACAGATTGGGCAGCACCAGCTTGGCGCCGTTCTGGTCCAGATGCTGGCTGGTGAAGACCAGCTCGGCCTCGCCGGTCGACAGGTTGCGGGCATCGCGCAGCGTCGAGGCCTCGTTGATCTGCAAGCCGCGCGAGATCTCGACCAGCTTGGAGGCACTGGCGAGGTTGCCGCCCGTCTTGGCCATGAAATCCTTGGCCGCATCGCTGCTGGGCTGCGCGTCCGAAACGATGTCGACGATGCGGTCTTCGAGGAAGGCGGCAAAGTCGCCCATGCCCATCTTCTTGCCGTCGGCGGCGATCCACGCCTTCCATTCCTCGGACAGCGGGAAGGCGTAGGCGGCCTTGTGGCGCCGGCTCAGCGCATTGATGTTGTCAGGGCCCTCGGGGTGATAGTCGAAGATCGCCGTCAGGCTGGGTGCCGCCGGATCTTCCTTGGCAAACACCGCGCTATGATCGGCCTTGAAGCGCAGCACATGGGCGATGAAGCTGTCGAGGCGGGTATGCGTCGCGGTGCCTGTGCGGTGCAGCGGCTGCGCGCGATATTGGCCGAAGTTGCCGGGGTCCAGCACATCGATGCCCTTGGGCCCGATGTAGCCGAGGGCCTTGGTGCCGTCGCGCGGGTCGGTCAGTTCGACCAGCTCGACCTTGGCCAGTTGGCCAGCCGCGGCCACGGCCTCGCGGATCAGATCGCCGCCGCCAATGGTCGCGATCGACTTGGCAACCGCCGCGTCGGCAATGGATTGGGTATCGCTCATGGAAATGCGTTCCTTGTCAGTGAGGTGAGGGAAGGACGCGCGGTCAGATGCCGCGCACTTCGCGCGGCGCGCTCACGTCGCGCACAGTGCCGAACAGGTTGCCCTGGTTCGGCTGGTTGGGGGTGAAGTGGTTCTCGGCGGTGACCCAGCCGATCGTGCGGCTGTTGCGCTCGGGCGGCAGCTTCGTGACAAGCGTGGGGGTGAAGAAATAGACCCCGCCATCGGCCTCGCGCTCGACCTCTATGGTCAGGGTGATCTTGCCCTTGACCTTCTTGGCCGTGTCGATGCCCAGCTGCTCCATGTTGGCGGCGAACTCGCCCAGCTTGTCGGCTGCGTTCTGGTTGAACGCGCCGTCGTTGAGCATGAACACCAGATCGGTCAGCGTGGTGCAGGTGGGGTAACGGCGGCCACCATCGGCGGCGGCTTCTTCGTAGGATGCAGAAATTTGGCCGGTGCCAGCGCGTTGCTGCTCGGACATATCGGTTCTCCGGTAATGTAAGGGGGGAAGGGGCCAGCCGCGCGCAGGCGTGCCGGCGATGGCCTAGCCGGGCGGGCCGGTTTGGTGATGGGTCTGGCTCATGCGCCCAGCACCCTGCCGGCTGCTGCCATCACTCGGCGGGCAACCACCACAAGGGCGGCCTTTTCCTGCGGCACGATGGCCGTGCCACCGGGGCCGTTGGGGTGGCGGGCGCGGGCCACAGCCTGCACCAGTTC
>DATMUT010000106.1:0-7116 GCA_035563755.1 Novosphingobium sp. | reverse complement strand
TGCTGGCCGAAAAGCGCGAGCATGGCGGCAGCGCCGAGCGTATGACCGATGCGACCCGCTGGCTGCTGGCTGCCGGGCAACCGCTGGCCGACCATTCCACCATCGGTTCGGTCGCCAGCATCGAGGGTGCCCATCAGGACGCCGTGCGCGGCTTTCACGCCCGCTGGTATCGGCCCGAGAATGCCACGATCATCGTTTCGGGTGATGCCGATCCGCGGCTGATGGCGGCGCTCATTTCCAAGTGGTTTGGCGACTGGCCGGCGCAGGGGCCGCATACCGACGCCCCCAGCTTTGGCGAGCCGACCACCCCGCCGGGCGCCGATCCTGCCAACCCTGTGGCTGGCGCAAAGGTCATGGTCGAGCCAACGCTGGCCCGCTCGTTGATGTATGGTGTGGTGCGCCCGTGGCACGAAAAGAAGGACACCATCGTCTATAATCAGGGCCTCATGCTCGACATGCTGGCGCAGATGATTATCAACCGCCGGCTCGAAACGCGCGCGCGCGCCGGCGCTCCGTTCCTGACGGCCCATGTTGACCAGCAGAGCGAGAGCCGCTCGGTCGACGGCACTTTTGTGCAGATCACGCCAATCGACGGCAATTGGCAGGGCGCTCTCAAAGAAGTGCGCGGCATCATCGCCGACGCGCTCGATCGCCCGCCCACCACCGCCGAGATCGCCCGTGAGGCGGCCGAGATCAACGTGATCTTCGAATCGCAGGTGCAGCAGCGCGCCCTGCAGCAAGGCGCCAAGCTGGCCGACGATCTGGTGCAGGCGGTCGACATCCATGAGACGGTCGCCTCGCCGCAGGCGGTGCTCGATATCTTCCGCAATTCGATGCGCCTGTTCACGCCCGAGGCGGTGCTGGCCCATACCCGCAGCCTGTTTGCCGGCAAGGCGGTGCGCGCGCTGTATCTGACGCCCCAGGCTGGCGAGGCGAGCGAAGCGGCGCTCAAGGCTGCGTTGATGGAGAAGGTGGCGGCCGACGTGCGCGTGCGCGAGGATGCCAAGCCCGTTCGCTTTGCCGACCTGCCCGCCATTGGCAAACCTTCGGCCGAGCCGCAGGCAGTGCGCACGGGCCTGCTGGGTATCGAGCAGCTCAACTTTGCCAATGGCGTGAAGGTGCAGATCTGGCCGACCAAGGATGATCCGGGCCGGGTGACGGTGAAGGTGCGCTTTGGTGCGGGCTATCGCGCGTTTACGCCTGCTGATGCGGCCTATGCCACGCTGGGGCAGATGGCGCTGGTGCCCTCGGGCGAGGCCACTCTTGGGCAGGATGCGCTGGAGCGCATCTCGACCGGGCGCAAGATGGGCTTCGACTTCCGCATCGACGAGGGCTTCTTCCAGTTCTCGGCCGACACGCGGGCCGAGGATCTGGACGACCAGTTGTATCTGTTTGCCGCCAAATTCGCCCTGCCGCGTTGGGATGCCTCGCCTGTGCTGCGTTCGCGCGCGGCGGCGCTGGCGCAATATTCCACCTTCTCGGCCAGCCCGCAGGGCGTGCTCAGCCGCGATCTGCGCGCGCTGCAGCATGGCGGCGACAAGCGTTTCGCAACGCCCGATCCGGCGGCGCTGAATGCCATCACGCCCGATGGTTTCCGCCGCGTGTGGGAGCCTATTCTGGCGCAAGGCCCGATCGAGGTGCAGGTGTTCGGCGACTTTGACCGGTCCAAGGGGCTGGCAGCGCTGGAGCGTACGTTTGGCGCGCTGGCTCCGCGCCCGGCCATTGCGCAGTCGGTGCTCGACACGAGCTTTGCCGCGCCTGCCCCTGGCAGCGCGCCAGTGGTGCTGCATCACGATGGCGATGCCAATCAGGCCGCGGCGGTCGTGAGCTGGCCCACGGGCGGGGGCGTCGGCGCGATCAGCGAGTCGCGCCAGCTCGAGGTGCTCTCGCAGCTTTATGCCAACCGCCTGATGGAGGCCATGCGCGAGAAGGCCGGCGCCAGCTATGCCCCGCAGGTGGGCGCCGACTGGCCGCTCGACCTGCCCTCGGGCGGGACGATCACCGCCATGGCCCAGTTGCAGCCCGATGCGGCAGGGCAATTCTTCACCACCGCCGACCAGATCGCCGCCGATCTGGCCGCAAAGCCGGTGAATGCCGATGAACTGGCCCGCGTGATCGAGCCGCTGCGCCAGCAGATCAGCCGCGCCAGCAGCAGCACCGCCTTCTTCATGTCGCAGATCGAGGGCGCGACGCAGGATCCGCGCCGCTATGGCACGCTGCGCAGCCTGTTTGCCGACTACACACAGATTACGCCGCAGCGTTTGCAGCAACTGGCGCAGACCTATCTGGTCAAGGACAAGGCATGGCGCGTGGCGGTCCTGCCCGAGGCCAAGGCGACTGTGGCGGCAGCGTCGCGTTAATACCCCGGAACCGGGCAGGGGGCCATTGTGCTGCCCTGCCCCGGGGGATGGGTGCCCCATTGTTCGGCTGGGGCGATCAGACTGATGCGAAATGTGCGCTTTGCATTTGAGCGCGCGGGGCTGTATGTGCGCCCTCTTGCCCGGGCCAAGGCGCGGGCAGGTTCATGCCGGCATGCCTTGTGCGCGCCGGCCCATCATAATCACGCAAGTGATGTACGAGCTGGTACATTAAAATGCAAGCCCGTTCACCACGCCCGAGGAGCTAGAGGAAAGTGGCGAGTAACTGGACCCCCGAAAGCTGGAAGACGCATGAAGCACGTCATCTTCCTGCCTATGACAACGCCGAGGAACTCGGCCGGGTGGAGCAGACCCTCGGCCGATTTCCCCCCTTGGTGTTCGCCGGCGAGGCGCGCGCGCTGAAGGCTGAACTGGCGCAGGTGGCGCAGGGCAAGGGCTTCCTGCTGCAGGGCGGCGACTGCGCCGAGAGCTTTGTCGAATTCCACCCCGACAACATCCGCGACACCTTCCGCGTGCTGCTGCAGATGGCGGTCATCCTGACCTTT
The DNA here is from genome assembly GCA_035563755.1 of Novosphingobium sp. Taxonomy (GTDB): domain Bacteria; phylum Pseudomonadota; class Alphaproteobacteria; order Sphingomonadales; family Sphingomonadaceae; genus Novosphingobium. The sequence goes on along the minus strand of DATMUT010000106.1, from coordinate 4,193 downwards.
GCCAGCAAGCAGCCGGTGGTCAAGGTGGGGCGCATGGCCGGGCAATTCGCCAAGCCGCGCAGCGCGCCGACCGAGACGCAGGGTGATGTCACGCTGCCCAGCTATCTGGGCGACATCATCAACGGCATCGAGTTCACGCCCGAGCAGCGCCGCAACGACCCCGAGCGGATGGTCAAGGCCTACACTCAGTCGGCCGCGACGCTGAACCTGCTGCGCGCCTTTGCCAGCGGCGGCTATGCCAACCTGCGTCAGGTCCACAAGTGGACGCTCGACCATATCGCGCGCAATCCGTGGGGCGACAAGTTCGCCGAAATGGCTGACCGCATTGGCGAGGCGCTCGACTTCATGGCGGCCTGCGGGGTCAATCCCGGCACGGTGCCGCAGTTGCAGGGCACGAACTTCTACACCAGCCACGAGGCGCTGCTGCTGCAATACGAGCAGGCGCTGACCCGGCAGGATTCGCTCACCGGCGACTGGTACGATTGTTCGGCCCACATGCTGTGGATCGGCGACCGCACGCGCTTTGACAATTCGGCCCATGTCGAATTCCTCAAGGGCGTGGGCAACCCCATCGGCATGAAGTGCGGCCCCAGCCTCGAGCCGGACATGATGCTGCGCCTGCTCGACGAGCTGAACCCTGCCCATGAGGCCGGGCGCATCACGCTGATCGCGCGCTATGGTCACGACAAGGTCGAGGCCGGCCTGCCCAAGCTGGTCCGCGCCATCAAGGCTTCGGGCCATCCGGTGGTGTGGTCGTGCGACCCGATGCACGGCAATGTCATCAAGAGCGACAGCGGCTACAAGACGCGGCCGTTCGAGCGCATTCTGGGCGAGGTGCGCGGCTTCTTCAACGTGCACCGCGCCGAGGGCACCCATGCCGGCGGCATCCATATCGAGATGACCGGCAAGGATGTGACCGAATGCACCGGCGGCCTGATCGACATCACCGATGGCGATCTGGGCGACCGGTATCACACGCATTGCGACCCGCGCCTCAACGGCGCTCAGTCGATCGAGCTGGCGTTCCTGCTGGCCGAGGAGCTGAACAAGGAAGCGCAGGAGCGGGTGAAGGCCGCGGCATAAGCCGGTAATACAGTGCGAGGGGGGGCGGGCTTGTCGTTGGCGGCAGGCTTTGCCCCCCTTTCATTTGCCGGCTTTCTCATTTCCCGTTTTGTCCCTAATGCCTCATAAAATCCGCGTAAAATCCACGCAGGGTCCGCTTGGGAAGGGAATGCCATGGAAGCCGCCGAAGCCCGCGAACTGATCGAAGACGCCATCGAGCGCACCGAGGCTGCCGGCGAGCGCGAGAAGGCGGCTGAGCATGCTTTCCGCAACCGCGTTTCGGTGCTGGTGGGGGTCTTCGCGCTGCTGCTGGCGGTGGTGCACACGGCGGCGGCCGGGGCCGCGCGCGACAGCCTGCTCAGCGCCATCGAGGGCAGCGACACCTACGCCTACATGCAGGCCAAGACCGTGCGCGAGACGGTGCTGATCGCGAACGCGAACATGCCCGGCCTCGACCGCGACGTGCGTGCCAGCGAAATGGGCGAGGCGATGCGCCTGCGCGGGCCAGATCACAACGGCCACGGTATCGTGCAATTGCAGGAACGCGGCGCAGAGCTGCGCAAGGAAAGCCGGGCCGCGGCCATCCGCTCGGAAGGCTATGAAATGGCCGAGACGGCGCTGCAACTGGCGATTGTGCTGCTCTCGATCGCGCTGATCGCGCAGAGCCGGCCGATCGTGTGGGGGGCCAGCAGCCTTGCCGGGGCGGGCATTCTGCTGGCGGTGCTCACGGCGCTGGGCGTCAGCCTGATCTAGGCCCTAGACCAGCAGCAGCGTCGATCCGGTGGTCGCCCGCGCCTCGAGCGCGCGGTGCGCCTGTTCTGCCTGCAACAGCGGGAAGGTCTGGCCAATGCTGACCCTGACCTTGCCCGAGCGCAGCATGGCCCACAGCTTTTCAATGCCCTCGGCGCGTTCCTGCGGGGTGACGTAATAGTCGAACAGGCGCGGCCGGGTGACGAACAGCGACCCGGCGCCCGCCAGTTGCGTCAGCGCCACGCCCGTGACCGCGCCCGAGGCATTGCCGAAGCTGACGATTATCCCGCGCCGCCGCGTTGCCGCCAGCGAAACGTTCCATGTGGCCGCGCCCACACCGTCATAGGCCACGCTCACGCCCGCGCCATCGGTCCGCGCGCGGATCTGCCCTGCCAGATCGGGCGTGTCGGCCAGCAGCACTGCCTCGGCGCCCAGAGCGCGGGCCAGTTCCGCCTTCGCCTCGCTGCCCACGGTGCCGATCACGCGCGCGCCTTTGGCCGCCAGCCATTGCCCCAGCAATTGCCCCACGCCGCCGGCCGCGGCATGCACCAGCACCCAGTCGCCCGGCGCCACATGGGCTGCCCGTTCGGCCAGAAACTCGACCGTGCAGCCTTTCAGCATGACAGCGGCCGCCGTCTGCGCGTCAATGTCGGCGGGCAGGGCGAAAAGCTCGGCGGCAGGGGCGATGCGCGCGGTCGCATAGGCGCCCAGCGATGGCCCGAAGGTGGCCACCCGGTCGCCGGGCGCGAATTGCCTGACATCGGGCCCCACCGCCTCGACCACGCCCGCCGCCTCGCCGCCCAGAGGGGTCGGCATGGGCACCTGATACAGGCCCGAGCGATAGTAGGTGTCGATGAAGTTCAGCCCCACCGCCTCGTGGCGCACCAGCACTTCGCCGGGGCCGGGGGCGGGCAGGTCAACCTCGCGCCATTCAATCGCCTCGGGGCCGCCGGTGGCGGTGATGATGGCCTGTGTCGCGCGCATGGAAATGCCTTTCCTCCGGGGTCAGTCGGCGCCGTGCTCGGGGCCGGCATAACCGGGTAGATAGGAGGCCTCGGCGTCGCGCGCCAGTGCCAGCCCCTTGGTTAAAGCCTTGTCGAATTTGGATTCCACCTGATGGCGGCGGATCCGGTCGCGGAAATAGTCGGCCCACAGGAACTCGGTATAGGGCACGCTCGATTTGGCATAACCGCCCGCGCGCCGCACCTCGCCCGCCAGCGAGCGGAACGGATCGTCGGCCAGCTTGCCCACGTGGCGCGGCAGGTCGGCCACGTCGCAACGCTTGCCCTGCGCGTCATAGGGGTGCAGCCAGTTGCGGCTGTCCATCACCGAAAGGAAGCGCTTTTTAGACAGGTGGTGCAGCCGCGCCACCACCGACACCAGCACATGAGGCACGCCTTCCTCGTGCAGCGCCAGCGCCAGGTGGTGATGGTCGATCAGCCACCAGGTGTCGCCCGGCCCAAGCACGGCCGGGATCATGTGCCCGCCCAGAAACGTGCCGCCGTCTTCTTCGCGGCGTTGGCGCCACTGGGCGCGCTTGGCCGACACTTCGCGCATGCCCACGGTCATTTGCGTGGGGCGCAGATCGCGGATCGACACAGGGGTCAGAACGGGTTCGATTGCATGGGCCATGGCCATCGGGTCGTTTCCCTTTCGCTAAAGGCGGGGTCTAGAGTTCGGCGTCCTGCCAGCGGATATGTGACAGCGTGTCGGCGCGGGCAGCTGCATCGGCCACGCTGAATGTGCTGCCGGTGGCAAGGTCTGCGCGGCCGGCCGCCACCAGCACGTCGCGCACCCGATCGTGAGCGCGGGCCAGCACCACCTGCTGTCCGTGTTTGGCCAGATCGCTCACGAATTCGCACAGCGCCTCGAGCGCGGTTGCGTCCAGGTCATTGCTCTCCTCGAGGCTGAGCACCACCACCGGGGCGGCGCTCGCCCGGGCCGTGGCGGCAATGGCCGCCAGCGTGCTTTCGGCATTGGCAAAGATGAGCGGGGCATTGGGCCGGAAAATGCCGACCCCGGGCAGGGGGCTGGCATCCTTGTGGCGGGCCATGTCGACAAAATCATGACTGTCGCCCACCTGTCCCAGCGCGCTGATCGAGGGGTGCGCCAGTTCGTAAAGCAGATGCGCGATCGAGAGCGCAATGGCCGCCAGCATGCCGTTGAGCACCCCCAGCAACAACACGCCCACCGCCGCCGACAGGGCGATCCAGTGGTCGCGCCGGATGCGCCACAAATGCGCGATGGGCGCCGGATCGAGCGCATGGGTGAGAGCGGCGATGACGATGGCGGCCAGCACCGGCTCGGGAATGCGGGCGATGAGCGGGTCGGCCCACAGCGCCAGCGCCAGCAGCGCCAGCGAGGCGGCAACCGCGGCGATC
>DATMUT010000105.1:0-5630 GCA_035563755.1 Novosphingobium sp. | reverse complement strand
CCCACGCCGCCGATGCCGGCGCTGATGGCAACCGCAAGCTGGATCAGGCATGGCGGGTGGGGCGCGAGGAAGAGGGCAGCGGTATCTGTGGCATCACCTTGCCACTGGACCGTGCGGCCCTGTCTGTGGCATTGGGCCGCGAGAATGTCGTGCATCTGGCGCTGACCGACCGGGGCGCGGCCGAAAGGCTGGCCCCCTTGCTTGGGCGCCTGCTCCATTATCTGGGCCAAAACGGCGAGGACGACTCGCCAGCAGGGCGAACTGTGAAGGGCAAACCGCCGGTGCAGACCGGCGAGGGCGCTGATGAAGACGTTTCCGGCGCAGGCGCCGGTGATGAAGATTTCGACGTAGGCGCCGGTGATGGCGATTTCGGCGCTGGCGCCGACGATGAATTAAGACTGAAGGGCTGTTTGAAACCATGAGCGAGACCGACAACAAACCGACACTTGGCCGCAAGCCGCTGGGGCTCAAGCGGTCGGTGGAAGCGGGCGAGGTCAAGCAGACCTTCAGCCATGGCCGCACCAACAAGGTGGTGGTCGAGGTGAAGCGCCGCAAGGTGCTGGGCAAGCCCGGCGAGGGCGGCGTCGAGACGCCGCAGCGCGCGCCCGAGCCGGCCCCCACCGCCGTCGCCGCGCCCACGGCTCGCCCGGCCACGCAGCCGGCCCATCGCCCGGCCCCGCCGCCGGTGCGCCCGGCGCCTGTTTCGGCAAGCCGCGAGACTCGTCAGGAAATGCAGGCCCGCCTGCTGCGCGAGGCCGAGGAAGCCCGCCTGGCAGCTGCTGAGGCCGCCACGCGCCGCGAACAGGAAGAGCGCCTGCGCGCCTTCGAGGAAGAAAAGCGCCGCGCCGAGGAAAACCGTCGCGCCGCCGAGGCCGAGGCCGCCGCAGCCCAGGCTGCCCCCGAGGCGCCCGCAGCACCTGCGCCGGTCGAAGCCGCGCCCGCGCCTGTCGAGCAGCCCGCTGCCAAGACTGAGGCGAGCGAGGAAGCGCCCGCTGCGCCTGCCCCGCGCGCTCAGGCCCCTCAGGCCGAAGCGCCGCGTGCCGAAGCCGCGCGCGCCGAGCCCAAGGAAGAGCCCAAGCCGGCCGCTCCTGCGCCGCGCCGCTTTACGCCTGTGGCAAGCCCCGCGCCGGTGCGCCGCCCCGAGGCGGCCGCTGCCGCCAAGAAGCCCACGCCGCAGCGCGACCGCAAGGGCGAGGACCGCCGCGGTGGCAAGCTGACCGTGACGCGCGCGCTGAACGAGGATGAGGGCGCCCGCGCCCGCAGCCTCGCCGCGCTCAAGCGTGCCCGCGAGAAGGAGCGCCGCGCGCACTTCGCCGGCCAGTCGCACCAGCGCGAGAAGCAGGTGCGCGACGTGGTCGTGCCCGAGGCGATCACCGTGCAGGAACTGGCCAACCGTATGGCCGAGAAGGCTGCTGACCTGGTCAAGGCGCTGTTCAAAATGGGCGTGATCATCACGCTGAACAGCACGATCGATCAGGACACCGCCGAGCTGCTGGTTGAGGAATTCGGCCACCGCATCCAGCGCGTGAGCGAGAACGATGTCGATATCGATCACTCGGCCGATGTCGATGCCGACGAGACGTTGAAGTCGCGCCCGCCGGTCGTGACCATCATGGGCCACGTCGACCACGGCAAGACCTCGCTGCTCGACGCGCTGCGCGGCACCGACGTTGTGAAGGGTGAGGCCGGTGGCATCACGCAGCACATCGGCGCTTATCAGATCAAGACCAAGGGTGGCGATCTGGTCACCTTCCTTGACACGCCGGGCCACGAAGCCTTCACCGAAATGCGTCAGCGCGGCGCCAACGTGACCGACATCGTCATCCTGGTGGTGGCCGGTGACGACGGGCTGATGCCGCAGACGATCGAGGCGATCAACCACACCAAGGCGGCCGGCGTGCCGATGATCGTGGCGATCACCAAGAGCGACAAGCCCGAGTTCAACCCGCAGAAGATCCGCGAGCGCCTGCTCGAGCACGAGATCATCGTGGAAGAGATGTCGGGTGAGGTTCAGGACGTGGAAGTCTCGTCCAAGACCGGCGCCGGTTTGCAGGAACTGATCGAGAAGATCCTGCTGCAGGCCGAAATCCTGGAGCTGAAGGCCAACCCTGACCGTGCCGCCGAGGCGACCGTGGTCGAGGCCAAGCTGGACAAGGGCAAGGGGCCGCTGGCCACCGTGCTCATCACGCGCGGCACGCTCAAGGTGGGCGACATTCTGGTCGTGGGCACCCAGTCGGGCCGCGTGCGCGCCATGCTCGACGACAAGGGCCGCCAGGTGAAGCAGGCGCCTCCGGCGCTGCCGGTCGAGGTGCTGGGCCTCTCGGGCGTGCCGATGGCCGGCGATACGCTGACCGTGGTCGAGAGCGAGGCTCGTGCCCGCGAGGTGGCCACGTTCCGTCAGGAGCAGGCGACCGCCAAGCGCACCACCAGCGCCGCGCCGAGCCTCGAGAACATGTTCTCGGCGCTCAAGGCCAAGGAAGCCGTGATCGAATATCCGATCGTGGTGAAGGCCGACGTGCAGGGTTCGGCCGAGGCGATCGTGAATGCGCTCAACCGCCTGTCGAACGACGAGATCAAGCTGCGCGTGCTCTCGAGCGGCGTTGGCGCGATCACCGAGAGCGACGTGAACCTGGCTTCGGCCTCGAACGCGCCGATCGTGGGCTTCAACGTCCGTCCCAACGCCAAGGCGCGCGAGATGATCGAGCGTCAGAAGGTGCGGATGAAGTATTTCGACGTGATCTACCACCTGACCGAGGACATTTCGAAGGAAATGGCCGGCGTCTGGGGGCCGGAGCGCATCGAGACCGTGGTCGGCCGCGCGGAGATCAAGGAAGTGTTCCCCGCGGGCAAGCACAACAAGGCTGCCGGTCTGCTGGTGGTCGAGGGCTTCATCAAGAAGGGCCTTTACACCCGCGTCACCCGCCACGACGTCATCGTGTCCAAGACGAGCGTCGCCTCGCTGCGCCGCTTCAAGGACGATGTGGCCGAAGTGCGCGCCGGGCTGGAGTGCGGTGTCGTGCTCGAGGCGACCAACGACATCAAGCCGGGCGATACGCTCGAGGTGTTCGAGGTCGAGATGCGCGAACGCACGCTCTGACGCGCGTTTCGCATGGCGACAAAGGGGGCTGGCCACGGTTGTGGCTGGCCCTTTTTGTTTGCCCGGCCAAGCCTTAGGAGCGGGGCGGTGCCCAAGCAAAACCCCCTGCCGCCACGGGGGCGACAGGGGGCTGGCTTATTGCGAGGCCTTTGGGGCCGGGCAGATCAGCGCAGGATGGCGCCGGCAATCACGCTGGCAACGATGCCCGAGGTGATGCCGACCAGCACCGCGTCATCGCCCGAGCGGACCCAGCGATAGCCGCGCGGCGGCGGGCGCAGGCCCTTGTAGTGGCGATAGTCGATGTTGCCGTAGTTGGGCGCGTGAGCGCGGTCGAAGCGGTCGCCCTTGCGGAAGTGGCCGCCATCGGGGCCGCCGTGGCCCATGCCACCACCCATACCACCACCCATGCCGCCGCCGGGGCCACCACGGCCGGGGCCATGGTCACCGCCGCCGTGCTGCTGGCCGCCACGGTCGCCGCCGCGGTCGTGGTCAGGCTGAGCCATGGCGGGCGCGGCGCCGAGCAGCAGCGCTGCGCCAATCAACGAGGAGGTCAAGATCTTCATGCGAAATTCCTTTCTGGTCCTGAGCTTTAATCTCTGAGCGGCATAAAAATTCCGCGTCATTTTGTGTCAAATTGTCGCACCCGAGCCGCCATTGCCAAAACGGCCCCCTTCCGGTGAGAAGGGGGCCGCGAAAGGCGTCAGGCGTTCATGCCCGAACTATGCCGGCGCGGTATCAGCGCATCGCGCCGATCATCACGCTGGCCACAACGCCGGTGGCAATGCCCACCATCAGCGCGTCGCCGCCCGAGCGGACCCAGTGGTAACCCGGCGGCGGCGGGCGCAGGCGGTGATAGCGACGATAGTCGATCACGGCGTAATTGGGCGCGCGATACGGATCGAAGCGGTCGCCACGGCGGAACTGACGCCAGTCAGCGCCCGGGCGCCAGCCCGGAGGCGGGCCACGGTGCCAGTCAGGGCCGCCGCGATCGTGCCAGCCACGGTCATCGTGGCGGCCAGGGCCGCGGTCATGGCGATCCCAGCCCGGCTGTGCCGATGCCACCCCCGGCACCAGAATGGCGGCTGCGATCGCGATCGAGAGAGCATTTCGCATGTATTGTCTCCTTTTCGATGGTTGAACCATGCCGGCCCGGTGATGAGCCGGGCATGAACCAGCGCGTCAAGCAAAGGAAAGCATTGCCAAGCCCCATGTTCCGGGCGCAAAGCAAACTTCGCAACGATTGGCGGGCAAACGCCGCCGATCCGGTATTCTACTGATGGAAAACTATGGCCCGACACACTGCCGCTACCCCTGAAACCCGCTCGGTCCGCCTGCTCAAGGTGGGTGAGCAGGTGCGTCACGTCATTTCCGATCTGCTGGCCCGCCAGCAGGTGCATGACGATGTGCTCACCGCCCATTCCGTGTCCGTGACCGAGGTGCGCATGTCGCCCGACCTGCGTCACGCCACGGTTTTCGTGAAGCCGCTGCTGGGCGAGGACGAGGAGGTGGTGCTGAAAGCGCTGCGCACCAACACCGCCTTCTTCCAGAAGGAAGTGGCCCAGAAGCTGAAGCTGAAATATGCCGCCAAGGTCAAGTTCCTGCCCGACGAGAGCTTTGACGAGGCAAGCCGCATCGACGCGCTGCTGGCCGACCCGCGGGTGACGCGCGATCTGGGCAGCGAGGAAGAAGAAGGCGGGGCGCAAGGCTGATCGCCCGATGGCCAAGCTCTATTTCTATTATGCCAGCATGAATGCGGGCAAGAGCACCAACCTGCTGCAGGCCGACTTCAACTACAAAGAGCGCGGCATGGCCACCATGCTGTGGACAGCGGCCATTGATGATCGCGGCGGCGGCAATGCCATCGAGAGCCGCATTGGCCTTGCCGCCGATGCGCGCCGCTTTGCCGCCGATACCGACCTGTTTGGCGCGGTGTGCGCCCGGCAGGGCGAGGGGCCGCTGGCCTGCGTGCTGCTCGATGAGGCGCAGTTTTTGAGCGAGGCGCAGGTGTGGCAACTGGCGCGCATATCGGACGAACTGGGCGTGCCGGTGCTGTGCTATGGCCTGCGCACCGACTTTCAGGGGCGGCTGTTCGAGGGGGCGGCGGCCCTGCTGGGCATTGCCGATGCGCTGATCGAGCTGAAGGCGGTGTGCCATTGCGGGCGCAAGGCCACAATGAACCTGCGCGTGGATGCAGCCGGTCAGGCGGTAAAGGCCGGCGACCAGACCGAGATTGGCGGCAACGACCGCTATACCAGCCTGTGCCGCCGTCATTTCGCGCAGGCGATGGGCCTGTACGCAGGCAGGCCCTAGCCGGGCCTATTGCGCGGCGCTCTCCTGCTTGTCGGGCATGCGGCAGGCAAACGAGCGCGCCTGCGTGGCGTCTCCGCCAACATAGGCCGCATAGGCCGGATAGGGGCACAGCGGCATGGTGGCCGAGCCGTCGCGGCGGCTGGCGGTCACGGCTTGCGCAGGCGTGTCATGCTCGACCCAGTCGACCACCGCGCCCAGCAGGTCGAAGCTGTCATAGGCGTTG
>DATMUT010000104.1:0-5981 GCA_035563755.1 Novosphingobium sp. | reverse complement strand
ACATGGTGCATCTGGGCCTGTGGCAGATCGACCGGCTGCACCAGAAGGAGGAGCGCATTGCCCGCTTCTCGGCCGCGCAGCGCGATGTCGATCCTGTCTCGATCGGCTATGTCTGGCGCTATCGCCAGTCCGATGCGTGGGATTATCACCGCACCCGTTTCACCTGCCAGCAGGTGCAGCGCATGGACGCGGTGGCCGGCCGCAATGCCCGCGGGGGCACCGGATGGGCGCATGTGGCGCGGTGCCTGACCATGCCGGTGGCGATGCAGGGGTTCCGCCCCGACGGGCAGGCGCAGGGCGTGCTGGTCGATGTGGTGATCGGCTGGTCGGCGCGGCCCGACGCGGTGGCCTGGGCCGGCGGCGAGGTGCGCGGCACCATCGTGCCGGGGGGCGAATTTGCCCATCATGTGGTGGCCGATCCGCCGCTGGCGGGTCTTGCCGCCAATGCCGTGCCCGATCCGCAGGACATGCCCAACAACCACTTCTCCTATGCGGTGCAGTGGTTCCTTTTCGCGCTGGTGGCGCTGGTGATCTATGGGCTGGCGCTGCGCCGCCGCTGGCGCGAGCATCGCGCGGCGCTGGCCTGAGGCGCGCCCCTTCCTGCTGGCGGAGTGCCAAAAACCTTGCCCCGGCGCGGATGGGCGGCTAACCGCGCCTGTTCAAAGGCAGGGAAACCCATGGAATATATCAGCACTCGCGGGCGCGCTCCGGCGCTGGATTTCGAAGGCGCAACGCTGGCTGGCCTCGCCAGCGATGGCGGGCTGTATGTCCCGCGCGAGTGGCCGCGCTTTACCCACGCGCAAATCGCTGAAATGGCGGGGCTTCCCTATGCCGAGCTGGCGCAGCGCATCATGCTGCCCTTCGTTGCCGGCAGCCTGACGCCCGAGCGTCTGCTGGAACTGACCACGGCAGCCTATGGCCGCTTCAGCCATGTGGCCGTGACCCCGCTCAAGCAGTTCGATTCGCAGCAGTGGCTGCTCGAGCTGTTCCATGGCCCCACGCTGGCGTTCAAGGACGTGGCGCTGCAGATGCTGGGCCTGTTGTTCGAGGAATTCCTGGGCCGCGAGCAGGGGCCGAGCAAGGGGCAGAACCTGACCATCGTGGGCGCCACCAGCGGCGACACCGGCAGCGCGGCGATCGACGCCGTGGCCGGCCGCGCCAAGGTCGACATCTTCATGCTGCACCCCAAGGGCCGGGTGAGCGACGTGCAGCGCCGCCAGATGACCACCGTGCTGGCCCCCAACGTGCACAACATTGCCATCGAGGGCAGCTTTGACGATGCCCAGGCGATGGTAAAGCGCATGTTCAACGATCCGGCGATGACGGGCCGCTTCAACATTGGCGCGGTCAATTCGATCAACTGGGCGCGATTGATGGCGCAGGTGGTGTATTATTTCGCCGCCGGCCTGCAGCTGGGCGCGCCGCATCGCCCGGTGGCCTTCAGCGTGCCCACGGGCAATTTCGGCGACGTGTTCGCCGGCTATGTCGCGGCGCAAATGGGCCTGCCCATCGAGCGGCTGATCGTGGCCACCAATGTGAACGACATCCTGCACCGCGCGCTGGCCAATGGCGATTACTCGACCGGCACCGTGACGCCCACCGCCGCGCCGAGCATGGACATTCAGGTTTCCTCGAACTTCGAGCGGCTGCTGTTTGACGTGGGCGGGCGCGATGGCCTGGCCATGGCCGAGCAGATGGCCGGCTTCGAGGCGAGCAAGGCGATGCAGCTGACCAACGCCCAGCGCGAGGGCGCCGCCGCCCTGTTCACCAGCGCGCGCGCCGATGCCGACCAGATGTCGGAAGCGATCCGCTGGGCATGGGACGCGACCGGCGAGCTGATCGACCCGCACACCGCCATTGGCCTGCACGCCGCGCGCGCTTCGGGCCTTGACCGGCGCATTCCGGTGGTCACGCTGGCCACCGCCCATCCGGCCAAGTTTCCCGATGCCGTCGAGCGCGCCACCGGCCACCGCCCCGGCCTGCCCGACCGCGTGGGCGACCTGTTCGACCGCGAGGAGCGCTGCGCCGAACTGCCCGGCACTTACGAGGCCGTGGCCGATTATGTGGCGGGCCTCGCCACACCCAAGGCGTAAGAGGCAGGCTGCCGCATGGCCACCCTTGTCGAACAACCACAATTGCTGACCGGCGAGGGCTGGGCCGACTACGGGCTGGTGGACTCGGGCGATGGGCGCAAGCTCGAGCGTTACGGCGACTATCGGTTTGTGCGCCCCGAGCCGCAGGCCATGTGGCGACCGCGCCTTGGCGATTGGGCGGCTTTGCCCCGGTCGCCACACGGCGAATTCGTGCCCGGCGCCGACGAGGATGGCGGCGGGCGCTGGCGTTTTGACGCAGCCGTGCCGCGCGATGGCTGGCCGCTGGCATGGCAGGATGTGCGCTTTACCGCGCAATGCACCCCGTTTCGCCACCTGGGCTTCTTTCCCGACATGGCGCCGGTGTGGGGCTGGATGGGGCAGATGCTGGCCGGGCGGCAGGATGCCAGCACGCTGAACCTTTTCGGCTATACCGGCGTTGGCACGCTGGCGCTGTCGGCCTTTGGCCCGGTCACGCATGTCGACGCCAGCAAGAAATCGGTGGCGCAGGCCCGTGCCAATGCGGCGCTTTCGGGCATGGAGGACCGCCCGGTGCGCTGGATGGTGGACGATGCCGCCAAGTTTACCGCGCGTGAGGTGCGCCGGGGCAAGCGCTATGACGGCATCATCATGGACCCGCCCAAGTTTGGTCGCGGCCCCGATGGCGAGGTGTGGCGGCTCGAAGAGCACCTGCCAGGCCTGATTGCCGACGCGCGCCGCCTGCTCGACGAGAACAGCCGGTTCCTGTTCCTCACCGTCTATGCGGTGCGCATGTCCTCGCTGGCGATCGCCGGGCTGCTGGACGCGGTGTTTGCCGACCTGCCCGGCGTGATCGAGCATGGCGATCTGGCCGTGCGCGAGGATGCTGGACCTGAGGCCGCGCGCCGCCTGTTGCCCACGGCCATCTTTGCCCGCTGGCGCCGGGATTGAGCCTGCGCGCACTGGACTCGCACGGCGCCAGATGCCAATCGCCCGCCCGAATCGCAGTAATGGAACCCAGAACGTGGCCGACAGCCTGACCCTTGAAGTGGCCGATTTCCTTGTGAACGTGCTGACCGGCATCTATTCCGAGGAAACCGGCCAGCCCCAGCCGCTGCGCATCAGCGTGACGGTGGGCATGAAGCCGGCCGAGCGTTACCTGCCCGACACGCCGCTGACCGAGTCCAAGAATTACATGGACCTGAAGTTTGCCGCCGGCGAGGCCCTGCCCGAAGGCGTGCATTTCAAGCTGATCGAGGCGGTGGCCGACCATATTTGCGAAACGCTGTTCCTGCAGGACGAGCGCGTGCTGTGGGTGCGGGTCAAGATCGTCAAGCTGGCCATTGCCGAGGCTGACGAGCAGATCGGCATGACGCTGACGCGCGAGCGGCGTTGATGGAACTGTTGCGCGTGGGGGCCTTGCCCGAGGGGGCGCTGGCCGCTGCGGCCGATTTCCACGCGCGTATCCTGCCGTCGATCCTGGCCTCGCGCGGGCAGGATCTGATCATTGTCTTCCCGCCGGCCGACCACACGCACCGGGGCTGGCGCCGGGCGGTGGTGCAGGATCTGGCGCGCATGGCAGCGCCGCTGCGGGTGAATGCGGTGGCCAGCCAGGACGAGGCCGCCATCGCTGCGGCCTGCCTGTGGCTCGCGGGCGCGCCGGGCGTGACGGGCCAATTGTTGCAGCTGGATAGCCAGGGGGCGGGCAAGGTGATACCTTGATAACATGTCCGTGCCTTCCGCTCCTGTGCTGCTAGACCAGTTTCGCCGGCGCATTACCTATTTGCGCCTCTCGGTGATCGACCGATGCGACCTGCGCTGCACCTATTGCATGCCCGAAAGGCAGGTGTTCCTGCCGCGCGCCGAGGTGCTCAGCCTTGAGGAACTGCACCGCCTGGCGCTGGGCTTCATCGAGCGGGGCGTGACCAAATTGCGCCTGACCGGGGGCGAGCCACTGGTGCGGCGCGACATGATCGAGCTGGTGCAGGCGCTGGGCCGCAAGCTGGGCGACGGGCTGGAAGAACTGACGCTGACCACCAACGGCACGCGTCTGGCCGAATATGCCGATGATCTGCGCGCGGCGGGTGTGCGGCGGGTGAACGTCAGCCTGGATACGCTGGACCGCGCGCGTTTTGCCGCCATTGCCCGGCGCGATTCGCTGCCTGCGGTGCTCGAAGGCATCGCCACCGCGCGCGAGGCTGGCTTGCAGGTGAAGCTCAACACCGTCGCGCTCAAGGGGACGAACGAGGCCGAATTGCCTGACCTTATCGCCTGGGCGCATGGGCAGGGCTGCGAGATCACGCTGATCGAGGTGATGCCGCTGGGCGAGGTCGAGGGCGACCGCTACGACCATTACCTGCCGCTCTCGGGCGTGCGCGCTGATCTCGAGCGGCGCTGGACCCTGCGCGAGGATGGCCATCGCACCGGCGGCCCGGCCCGCTATGTGCAGGTCGAGGAAACCGGCGGCAGGCTGGGTTTCATCACGCCGCTCACCGCCAATTTCTGCGATGGCTGCAACCGCGTGCGGGTGACGGCCACGGGCCAGCTGTTTGCCTGCCTTGGCGGGCGTGAGCAGGTGGATTTGCGCGCGGCGCTGCGCAGCGCTGACCCCGAGGCGGGCCTTTCGGCAGCGCTCAACGAGGCGATGCGGATCAAGCCCGAGCGCCACCATTTCGCCATCGAGCGGCGCGGCGCGGCGCCGCATCTGCCCCGGCACATGTCGATGACGGGCGGGTGAGCATGGCGCGTCTGGTGTTTCTGGGCCGGCTTGCCGATCTGGCAGGTGACGCGCCCGCTCGGGTGGCCGCGCCGCTCGACTGGGCCGGCCTGCTGGCGCTGTTGCCGCCCGCGCTGGCGCAGGCGGTGGCGGGACCGCGTGTGCGGGTGGCGGTGGATGGCGCGGTGCTGGCCGACAAGGCGACGCTGGCGCTGGCGGGCGACGAGGAGGTGGCCTTTTTGCCCCCGGTGAGCGGCGGGTGAGCGCGGCTTTGCCCAGTGACGTACGCCTGCTCGACGGGGCGTTCGATCCGGCGGCGCTGGTGGCCGCCTTTGCCCGCGATTGCCCTCAGGCCGGGGGCGTGGTCAGCTTCATCGGCCAGGTGCGCGCCGAGGCCGATGCCGCAGACCCCTGCGAGGCGCTGGAGCTGACGCATTACGCGCCGCTGACTTTGCCCGGCATGGAGGCTTTGGCAGCGGATGCGCGGGGCCGCTGGGCGCTGGACGGGCTGCTGGTGTGTCACCGGGTGGGGGTGATGGTGCCGGGCGACCCGATCGTGCTGGTGGCCGCCGCCGCGCGGCACCGGCGCGATGCCTTTGCCGCGGTCGATTTCGTGATGGACCATCTGAAATCGCAAAGCTGGTTCTGGAAGCGCGAGAAGCGCGCGGGCCAGTGGCGGTGGATCGAGCCGCGCGGGCAGGATCACGCTGATCTGGCCCGCTGGGGCGGCGCCTGAGTCGATCAGCGCAGCCGGGCACCCAGGCGAGCCAGGGTGCGGTCCTGCGCCTGCGCCATGCCGTCGAGCGTGGCGCGAGCGGCATTCAGCACGCCAGACAGCGGGCGCGAGGCCGAATCGGTGTCGTCGGGGTATGCCATGCGGTCATCGACATACAGGCGTTCCACCAAGGCGATCTGCGAGCCAAGTTGCGCCCGGTGCATTTCGAGCCCGGCCAGACCAATGCTGGCCTTGGCCCAGGGCTGGCTGCCGCGCTCGGTGTTGGCGGCAGCGGCCAGCTGGGTTTCGACAGCCGGCACGTCGCGGGCAAAGTCGGCGTCGGCGGTGCGCGCCTGAGCCAGCGCCTGTTCGAGAGCGGCGTTGACGCTGGCCTGGTCGGTGGGTGCGGGCAGGGCGACGGCGGGCGCTGCGGGGCTGGCAGGTGCGTCGGGGGCGGCGATCTCGCCGGCGCGGCGCGCGA
>DATMUT010000103.1:0-2288 GCA_035563755.1 Novosphingobium sp. | reverse complement strand
TCGCTGGCGCGTTTTGGCCGCAATGCCACGGCCGAGGCGCAGGCTATCGTCAATCAGGTCGCCTCGTCCCTGGTCAATGCCGATACGCAGCGCGCTTCGGGGGCTTCGGTGTCGGGCGGTTATGCCGACAAGCTGGTGCAGGTCGAAGGCGGGACCACGCCTGTGGGCATGGGCCAGACCAAGGCGACCTGGCGTGCTGCCATCACGCCCCAGCTTTCGGAACATTCGCAGGCCCGCGCCTGGTTCGAGCGCAAGCCCGTGACCGACAGCGTGATCTCCTATGCCGGCACGCGCGACCCTGTCACGGGGCAGCGCTGGGGCCAGGTGCTCAAGACCGATGCGGGCGCGGGTTACTCCTTCAACAAGGATGGCTCGGGTTTTTACGTAGATGCAACGGTTAGCCGGTATAACGGCGAGAATGTGCAATCGAATCGCTCGATCGAGGTCAATCTGGGGGGCTACCTGCGCGTTCTGCGCCAGCGCCACTCCGAGCTCACGGCGGGCATCAACGTCAACTACCAGTCCTTCGCCAATCAGCAGAACTACTTCACCTACGGGATGGGCGGCTATTTCAGCCCGCAGAACTTCCTCGCGGTGGCCTTCCCGGTGCATTATTCCTACGAGAAGGACGCGCTGCAGTTCAAGGTCGGGGCAACGCCCGGTTTCCAGACCTATTCGCAAGCCCAGGCCAACCTCTATCCCACCGATGCGGCCGGGCAGGCGCAGCTCGATGCACTCAAGGCGCTCGATTACGACGTGCGCAATTATTACGACAGCTTCAGCAAGACCGGCTTTGGCATCTCGGCCGAAGGGTCGCTGTATTACAAGGTTAGTCCGGCCACCCGCGTTGGCGGCGAGGTCAGCTACAATTCCTTTGGCAGCTACGACGAATTCCGCACGAGCGTGGGGATCCGTCAGACTTTGGGGGGCACAAAATGATGCTCGATCGCAAAAGGCCGCTTTCCATGATGCCGGCTAACGATCCGCATGATGACATGGTGGCAGGCCTTGCGCCGGCCTATGTGCCGGGCGTGCTGAGCGCTCTGGTCGCGGCCGAGATCTTTGCCTCTGCCAGCCCGGAGCAGGCTCACGCCTTCTACGTGGCGGTGGGGCGGCGACTGGCGGCTCTGGCGCCGGTCGAGCATGTGAACGGCATTGGCGACCTGTGCGATGCGGCCAACCGGCTGTGGGCGGCGATGGGCTGGGGCCGGGTCGAGATGGACACGCAGGGCGAAGGCATCGTCCTGCGCCACCGCCGGCTGCCACCCACCATGCCCGAAAACGAGGAGCACTGGGGCGAGATGATCGCAGCCTTGCTGCAAGGGGCCTACGATGCCTGGTTCCGCGTGTTGGGCAGCCCCGAGCAATTGGTGACGCGCGTGATCAGCCAGACGGAAAGCGCTATCGAGTTCCGTCATGGTCTTTAGCCGTCGCAGTGTGATTGTTGCGGCCGCGTCGGCCATGGCGGTGGGGTGCTCGCGTTCGGGCAACAGCAAGGAAGCAGCCGCCAGGAGCGAGGCCCCGCTGGACAGCGTCTGGACCACGTTCCGAAACCTGTATCTCGATCCGGTGGGGCGCATCGTCGACACCGGCAACAACCGCATCAGCCATAGCGAGGGGCAGGGCTATGGCCTGTTGCTGGCCGCCATCACCGGCGACCGACATGCTTTCGAGGCGATGTGGGGGTGGACGCGCTCGACGCTGATGCGCGCCGATGTGGCGCTGTTTTCGTGGAAATACGATCCCGACCAGGCCAACCATGTGCCCGACCCCAATAACGCCACCGATGGCGACGCGCTGATCGCCTGGGCGCTGATGCGCGCGGGCGCGCGCTGGGGCGTGGGCGAATGGCGCGAGACGGCCGGGCGCATTCGCCAGGCCATCCGCACGCGGCTGGTGGTCGAGCGGGCGGGCAAGCGCCTGCTGCTGCCGGGCATGAACGGCTTTGCGCAGGACGATGTGGTCACGCTCAACCCGTCCTATTTCGTGTGGCCGGCGCTTGATGCCTTCGCGCAGGCCGATGGCGAGGGCGCCTGGGGCCAGATTATCGCGGATGCTGAAAACATCGTCCGCCAGAGCCGTTTTGGCCCCTCGCAATTGCCGTGCGACTGGGTGGATGTGGGGGCTGACGGGCGTGTGGCGCCCTCGCTGCGCTATCCTACGCGCTTTGGCTTTGACGCGGTGCGCGTGGGGCTTTATGCGCTGGCCGGGCGGCGCGCCTCGCTGGCCGCGTCCATTGCCGATTACTGGCGGCCGGGCATCACCTCTGGCGGGCCTATTCCGGCCTG
>DATMUT010000102.1:0-2141 GCA_035563755.1 Novosphingobium sp. | reverse complement strand
CCACCAAGAACCCGATGGCGGGCCAGGCCGGCTGGAACCAGTACGACCGCCGCGGCCTGCGCGCGGCTGTGCGCTGGCAGCCCAGCAGCAACTTCACCAACGATTTCAGCTATGACGTTGGCTATGACGCGAACACGCCGTTCTACAGCCAGCTGCTGAACTACAACCCCAACGGCTGCGCCGCCGGCACGCAGGCCTCGCAGCCGGCCTGCTCGCTGCCGGGCACGAATTTCACCAACCTGTCGGGCACGGTCAAGTCGGTGCCGGGCATGGTGGTCGTCAACGGCAGCACCCGCATGGATGTGGCCGACATTGGCGTGCCCCAGCAGGTGTCGGTCGACAAGACGCACGGCTTCACCAACATCGCCAAGTGGAAGATCTCGCCCAACGTCGAGCTGCGCTCGATCACGGCATGGCGCGGCGTGAACGTGAGCCAGTGGGACAATTCGGGCGGCGCGCACCGCGTGCCGGTTTACTCGGCCAATGGCGCCTTCAGCCGCTATTCGCTGGCCAACCTGTGGCAGCACCAGTTCAGCCAGGAACTGCAGGCGGTCGGTTCGGTCAGGAACATCGACTATGCCGCCGGCCTCTACTACTTCAACGAGAACGTGAGCGACAATGCCGCCACGCCCAACTCGAACACCTGGGTGACGGATGCCAATGGCAACGTGACGGGCTACACGGTCAATTCGGCGGTGTTCACCAACCCGTTTGCCTCGATCGACCGCGCCTCGACCGTCAATTCCAAGAGCTATGCCGTGTTCGGTCAGGCCACCTGGTCGCCGCTGCGGGTGCTGCACATCACCGCTGGCGGCCGCTTCACGCATGACGAGAAGCTGGGCACGCTGACCATCTTCCGCAACGCGGCCAATGGCGCGCGCCTCGACAAGAAGTGGGACAGCTTCGACCCGATGGTCACGCTTGCCTATGACGTGAGCCGCGACGTGCATGCCTATGCCAAATACGCCTCGGGCTACCGCGCGGGCGGCGCCTCCTCGCGTTCGCCCACCTATCGCGGTTTCGACCCGGAGTCGGTCGACTCGTATGAAATCGGCCTGAAGACCGACTTCTGGAACCGCCGCGCCCGGTTCAACATTGCCGGCTACATGATGGACCGCAAGAACAGCCAGGTCGACTTCAACAACATCATCGTCTCGGGCACGTCGAACGTGAACGTGCTGGAAACGGTGAATGCGCCCGGCACCACCAAGATCCGCGGCATCGAGGCCGACCTGACCGTCAAGCCCGTCGAGGGCCTGACCCTGACGGCCAGCTACGCCTATACCTACACCAAGATCCCGCCGATGCTGAACCCGTTCACGGGCGTGGTGCAGAACGTCTATATCGTGTTCACGCCGCGTAACGCCGCCTCGGGCTCGATCGACTACCAGATGCCGGTCAAGGGCGCGACGCTCAAGCTGCATCTGGATGGCAACTATTCGCAGGCAACGCAGACCTTCGACCAGTTTGCCACCAAGAACGATGCCTCTTTCGTGGTGAACGGGCGCCTGGCGCTGGCCGACATCCGCATGCCCACCGGGCAAAGCCTGACCGTTTCGGGCTGGGTGCGCAACCTGTTCGACACCGCCTATGTCTATCGCCGCGACCCCTCGAACAGCCTGCCCGGCGTTGCCCCCACCACCGTTGGCGGCAGCACCGGCAATATCGGCAACGTGCTGGGCGACTACGGCAATTTCAACGCACCGCGCACCTACGGCATCGAGGCCACGATCAGCTTCTGATCTGAAGCGTTTCTTTCCTGGGAAGACCCTCTTCCCGAACCCAGCCTGACGGGTGGTGGCGCCTTGGCGCTGCCACCCGGCTTTTTGTTTGCGGGTGGTGGAAAGGCTTATGCAAAAAGCTATGCGAGGGGCATGGTCCCTCGCGCTCCCATACCGTCTTCCGGCGCGCGATCAGTGTTTGCGGCAGCCTTGCGAATGACCGCCTTGTCCCGTGTGCAATATCAGATCTTGCGGGCCAGCACCTGCAGCACGGCCGAATAGTAATCCGGCCCCAGCGCTTCGGGCGGCAGGGGTTTGCCCACCAGCCGCATGGCTATGTCGCGCCCGCCGGGCGACAGCGCAAAAGGCGCCTGCTCGCCGGTGACAACATCGACCCAGGCCGGAATAGGCCCGCCAGAG
>DATMUT010000101.1:0-5875 GCA_035563755.1 Novosphingobium sp. | reverse complement strand
ACGCTCGAGCGCGACGCGCAGCGCCCGCCAGCCCATCGCCGGGTTTTCCTCATGCTCGCCATCGTCGTGGCGCAGATAGGGCAGCGACTTGTCACCACCAATGTCGACCGTGCGAAACACCACCGGCTTGCCGCCCGAGGCATCCATCACCTCGCGGTACAGGCGCGTCTGACGCTCGCGGCTGGGCAGCGTGGCCGAAACCAGGAACTGGAACTCGGTGCGGAACAGGCCAATGCCGTCGGCGCCGGTCAGCTGCAGGTTGGGAATATCCTCGCGCAGGCCGGCATTGACCATCACCATGATTCGCGTGCCATCGAGCGTCACCGGCTCGACCTCGCGCAGGGCGGCGTATTTGGCCTGCCGCTCGCGGGTCTTGGCAAAGCGTTCGTCAAAGGCGATGGCCATGTCGCGGCCCGGGCGAATGAACACCAGCCCCTGATCGGCATCGAGCAGCAGCGGATCGCCCTCGCGGATGAGGCCGCGCAGGCTCTTGACGCGGCCCAGCACCGGAATGCCCATGGCGCGCGCCACGATCACCACATGCGCCGTCAGCGACCCTTCCTCGAGGATCACGCCCTTGAGGCGCCGCTTGTCGTATTCCAGCAGTTCGGCCGGACCAAGGTTGCGCGCGATCAGGATGGCGTCGGCCCGCAGCCCCATGCTGGCCGCCGTGCCCAGCTGGCCCGAAACGATGCGCAGCAGCCGGTTCGACAGATCCTCCAGATCGTGCATCCGGTCGGCCAGCAGCGGGTCGTCGATCTGGCGCATGCGCATGCGGGTGCGCTGCTGCACGCGCTCGATGGCGGCCTCGGCGGTCAGGCCCGAATCGATCGCCTCGTTGATGCGCCGGCTCCACCCCTCGTCATAGGCGAACATGCGATAGGTCTCGAGCACCTCCTCGTGCTCGCCGCCCATGCCGAATTCGGCCTGGCTGGCCATGCGGTCGATCTGCTCGCGCATCTTGTCGAAGGCCAGATAGACGCGCTGGCGCTCGGCCTCGGTGTCCTCGGCCACCACGTGCTCGATGGTGATGCGCGGCTGGTGATAGACCGCGATGCCGCTGGCCAGCCCCTTGACCAGCGTCAGGCCGCGCAGCTGCTCGGAGCCGGTCTGGGTGGGCGAGAGGCCCAGCACGTCCTCCTCGTCGACCAGCTCGGCATTGGCGATCAGCTCGGAGAGCACCATCGCCACCGTCTGCAGCGCCTCGATCTCGACCTCTTCATAACGGCGCGGCTCGACATGCTGCACGCACAGCACGCCCACCGCCCGCTCGCGGCGCACAATGGGCACGCCGGCAAACGAGTGATACTTGTCCTCGCCCGTTTCGGGCCGGTACGAAAAGTCGGGGTGAGCGGCCGCCTCTGCCAGATTGAGCATCTCGATGCGCGCGCCAATGCTGCCCACCAGCCCCTCGCCCACGGCCATGCGGGTGACGTGCACAGCCTCTTGCGCCAGGCCCCGCGTGGCGAAAAGCTCCAGCATCCCCTCGCGCAGCAGGTAGATCGAGCAGACCTCGCTATCGAGGCTCTCGCCAATCACCTCGACCACGGTGTTCAGCTTGGCCTGGGCATGGCTGCGCGAGGCCATCACCTCGTGCAGGCGGGTGAGGATGGTGCGCGCGGCTTTCACGGCGCTCGAAGTCGAAGTGGGGCCCAATGGTGCGCTGGTCATGGAAATGGCCTAACCCAATCCGCGCCCTTTGCAAACGCGCATGGTGACGGATTGTGTCGGGCACTGGGTGGACAGGGCAATCAAAGCGAAGATTTCGGGCAAGCTGTTGCAAAAACAGTGCGGCAAAGCGGGCAGCAGAATGCTGTCAAACGTGCAAGAGGCTGCCCCGGCCCCCCTTGAGCCGGGGCAATGGCGCGGGCACTGCAAATGGCCCTGCCGCCTCACCTCAATGCGGGGAAATCAGCTGAGAGCGATCGCGTCCTTGATGCGCAGTTTCTGGCGTTTCAACAGCTGGATCATCGCCGGATCAGGAATGCGCCTGGCCATTTCCTCCTTGATCTTCTGCTCAAGACCGGCGTGCTTATGCATCAAAGCGCTGACGTGGGATGTTTCCATAGGGTTACTCTCCTGCGTTGGCGGCACGCGCCACACCGCATGGCGCCCGGATCCGGCGACAGTGGCGATGAGCGGGGTGCCAGTTTCGCCCCCTCGGACGGACGGATCGCTCTGCGTCCGCCCCGCCTCCGGCAAAAGTCGCGCCTGACGACCCGGCGGCCCCCCTTCTTGCGGGGTGGGCCTTACCGACTCACGCGAACAGAGCCAGCGGCGTGATTGTCATGGAAACACATTCCTTCTATCTTGCGAAGCCCGTTCGGGAACAATTCGATCAATCCGCCCTTTTTCCGCGACAGGTTGTGAGCCAGTGACTGACACCACCCCACGGCATTTTCCCGGTTTTCTGGCGTTTTTTCGCGCCTTACAGGCATTTTTCACAAGCAGGGCGCAAGGGGCCGCGGCATGATGACCGAAGAGGAAATGCGCAAGAAGCTCGAGATGCTGCGGGTCGAGCACCGTGATCTGGACGCGGCGATCGAGGCGCTGAGCGGTGCGGGGGCCGGCGACCAGCTGCAACTGGCGCGACTCAAAAAGCGCAAGCTGCGCCTGAAAGACCAGATCTCGATCATCGAGGATTACCTGATTCCCGACATTATCGCCTGACCGCCAGGGCGCGGGCCTGCCCCGAAATCAGGCCCGCAAGCCGTGCCGTTTCGGAACTGTCCCGAAACGGGAATTGATCTGCGACCTATCCTGATTGCCAGCGCCGCCCGCCATTGGTTAACAAAATCTGACCATGAACCGCTGCAACATCAACCCCCGCATTATCGAGGGCCTCTATTGCGAGGCGCTGGTGCTCTCGGACGAGGTGCGCGCCGCCTTTGACCTGTCGGGCCGCATCGAGGAAACCGGGCACAGCGAGAACATGGCCCGCATCGCCCTCTCGTGCGAGGCGTTGCGCACGACCACGCGGATGATGCATGCTGTGGCCTGGCTGCTCAATCACCGCGCCTATTTCATGGGCGAACTGTCGGAATTCCAGCTGCGCCGCTATGGCCGCCTGACCCCCGACCTTCCCGCCGCCGACCCCGAGCGCATGACCCTGATCGCCCCCGAAATGCGCAAGCTGATCGAGGCGAGCGAGCATTTCTACGCCCGCCTGCTGCGCATCTACCGCAACTGGCGCGAGAGCGTGCAGGCCGGCCCCAGCGCCATCGAGCGGCTGCGCGCGCGACTCAATCAGGCCGTGGCCTGACCGCAACCGCCCGGCAACGCCTCGACAGGGGCCTCGCGCATCCCCATATGCGCAGGCATGACCCTGCCCCCCAAACCCTGGCCCACGGGCGCCGCGCAAAGGCTCGAGCCGCTGGTGGCGCGCGTGCTGGCGCCCAACCCCTCGCCCTATACCTATACCGGCACGCAGACCTATGTCGTGGGCAATGCGGCGGGCGTTGTCGTGCTCGACCCCGGCCCCGACGAGGCGGCCCATCTCGACGCGCTGCTGGCCGCCATTGACGGGCGGGCGGTGCTGGCCATCGCCTGCACGCACACCCACCGCGACCATTCGCCCGCCGCCGCCCCGCTGGCAGCGCTGACGGGCGCGCCTGTGGCGGGCTGTGCGCCGCTCACCATGGAAGATGACGGCCCGCGCGCAGACGCCGCCTTCGACATCCATTACGCCCCCGACCGCGTGCTGGCCGATGGCGAGGCGATCGAGGGGCCAGGCTTTGCCCTGCGCGCGCTGGCAACGCCGGGGCACACCTCGAACCACCTGTGCTTCGCGCTCGAGGCCGATGGCGCGCCCACCGGCGCCCTGTTCACCGGCGACCATGTGATGGGCTGGTCAACCAGCGTTGTCGCCCCGCCCGACGGCGACATGGGCGACTACATGGCCAGCCTCGAGAAACTGTATGACCGCCCCGACCGCATCTATTACCCCGCCCACGGCGAGGCCATCACCAACCCGCGCCAGTTCGTGCGCGGCATGATCGGCCACCGCCGCCAGCGCGAGCGCCAGATCCTCAAGCTGCTGGACGAGGCGGGCGGCGCGCGGGTTGCTGTTGCCGATATGGTGGCGCGCATGTATCGCGGCCTCGACGAAAGGTTGTGGGGTGCGGCGGGCCGTTCGGTGCTGGCCCACCTGATCGACCTGCAACGGCGCGGCCTTGCGCGCCACGAACAGGGCGGGACCGACGGCACCTTCTGGGCCCGCGCGAGTGAGGAGTTGGGACAATGACCGCCATGACCGGATCGCTGGCCGGGATCGACATCCGCGCCGAGATCGAGCGCCTGCGCCGCGAGAAGAACGCGGTGATCCTGGCCCATTACTACCAGAAGCCCGAATTGCAGGATCTGGCCGATTTCGTGGGTGATTCGCTCGAGCTGAGCCGCAAGGCGGCCGAGACCGACGCCGAGGTGATCGCCTTTTGCGGCGTGAAGTTCATGGCCGAGGTGGCCAAGATCCTGAGCCCCCAGAAGACCGTCATCCTGCCCGACCTCAACGCGGGCTGCAGCCTCGAGGACGCCTGCCCGCCGGCCCGCTTCAAGGCCTTCCGCGAGGCGCATCCCGACCATATCGCGCTCACCTACATCAACTGCTCGACCGAGGTGAAGGCGCTGTCCGACATCATCGTCACCAGTTCGAGCGCCGAGACGATCCTGCAGCAGATCCCCAAGGACCAGAAGATCATCTTTGGCCCCGACCGGCATCTGGGCGGCTACCTCTCGCGCAAGTTCAACCGCGAGATGCTGCTGTGGCCGGGCGTTTGCATCGTGCACGAGGCGTTCAGCGAAACCGAACTGCTGAAGCTGAAAGCCCAGCACCCTGGCGCCCCCATCGCCGCGCACCCCGAGTGCCCGCCCACCATCGTCGACCATGCCGACTATGTGGGCAGCACCAGCGGCATCCTGAACTATGCCAAGGCGATGACCGGCGACACGCTGATCGTGGCGACCGAGCCGCACATCATCCACCAGATGCAGCTGGCCCTGCCGCACAAGACCTTCATTGGCGCGCCCGGCGCCGATGGCAACTGCAACTGCAACATCTGCCCCTACATGGCGCTCAACACGCTCGAGAAGCTCTACATCTCGCTGCGCGACCTCTCGCCCCGCATCGAGATCGAGGAGCCGCTGCGCCTCAAGGCCAAGGAAAGCCTCGACCGCATGCTCGAGATGGCCAGCAGCACCGTGGGCAAGGGCGACGTGGGCAACCGCTGAGCGCCAGGCCCAAGCACGGAACATCAAGGCGTCACAACGCTTTGACAGGCTGACAGGGCGGCGGGGTAGATGGCCTCGCCGCTGTCACGACAGCCAGCGGAGTTTCCTGCCATGCGCCTGCCCCAACTCGACCACACCACCCTCTCCGGCGACCAGAAGGCGCTGTACGAGGACATGAAGGCCGGTATCGCGGCCAATTTCGCCGGCTTCACCGCCATCGACGAGCGCGGCGACCTGATCGGGCCGTGGAACCCCTGGCTTTCGTTTCCGCAATTTGGCGGGCCGGTGTGGGATCTGGTCAAGGCGCTGGCCAACAATCCCAAACTGCCCAAGCCCATCCGCGAGATCGGCATTCTCGTGACGGGCGCGCATTTCCATTCCGCCTACGAGCTCTACGCGCATATTCTGGTGGCCGAACTGCGCGGCCTGTCCGACGCCAAGATCCGCACCATCACCAGCGGCAACCGCCCCGCCGACCTGTCGGCCGAGGAAGGGCTGGCCTATGATTTCGCCTTCGCGTTGGTGTCGGGCGGGATCGTGCCCGAACTGCTCTATGCCGAAATGGTGAGCACTTTCGGGCAGGATGGCACGGCCGAATTCACCTATCTGGTGGGCCTGTACTGCATGGTCTCGACCACGCTCAACGCCT
>DATMUT010000100.1:0-9019 GCA_035563755.1 Novosphingobium sp. | reverse complement strand
GCCGCGCCAGAAAGGGCTTCATCCATTTGTGTTTCGCACCGCGCGCAAGCGCGCTCGTGGCCCGGCGCGTGCCGGGCTTGGGGGTATCGGCCATGTCGGGTGTCCACGCTGGGGAAGGAAGCGTCGCAACCGCACCCTTGCGGCGACTCAGACCTTCGCGATGTTCCTGATATGTACCGAATGAGCGTGACGATGTCAAGGCTAAAGTGCCGATATGGTTACATGACAGGATTGCAATCGCCACCTTCGCATTGCCGCACTTGCCGCCACGCGCCGCCCCGGTTAATCAGCGCCCGCCTGCCGGGAATGCCCCCCAAGGCGAAGGGGAGTGCTCATGCTGCGCAGGCTTTTCGACTGGACCATGGCCAAGGCATCGGGCCCGGCTGCCCAATGGTGGCTGGCGCTTTTCGCCTTCGTCGAGGCCAGCTTCTTCCCGATCCCGCCGCATCCGGTGCTGGGCCTGATGTGCCTGGCCGAGCCGAAGAAGGCGGTGCGTTTCGCGGTCATCACCACGCTGGCCTCGGTGGCAGGCGGGTTGCTGGGCTATGCCATCGGCCATTTCGCGTTCCAGATGGTCGGCGAAAAGCTGCTGGCCGCGCTGCATCTGACCGGCAGCTTCCCCTATGCGGCGTGCAAATTGCGCGGGGATGCCGGCTTCATGGCGATCATCGCCAAGGGCGCGACGCCGATCCCCTTCAAGCTGGTGACGATCACTGCCGGCTTCATCGGCATGCCCATCGGCAAGTTCCTGGCCGCCAGCCTGATCTCGCGCTCGATCAGCTTCCTGATCGTGGGCGTGCTGTTCCGCCTGTTCGGCGCGCCCATCAAGGCGTGGATCGACAAGTATCTGGGGCTGGCGGTGGCCGGTTTCGTGGTGCTGGTGGTGGCCGGGTTTGTGGCGGCGGCCATGCTGGGCCATGGCGGCGGCAAGACCGACGAATGCAGCGGCGCGACGATGCAGAGCATTTCGCAAGGGGCGTGAAGTTCAGGGAAAGGCAGGGGAGCAAAGCCCCCCTGCACCCCCGATAACGTCCGCGTCGCGCGTCGGGTCTACTATAGCGCAACGCTCAAAGTGCCGCAGGCTTTAAAACCCTTCGGGCGGCCGCTGCCCTGCGAACCCAACGCCAAATTCATGGGAGCGCGAGGGTCTGAGACCCTCGCACCTTACCCCTTAACCTTCAATAATCCCGGCCCGCACCCCGGCGCGCTCGAACATGCCGATGATGGTCTGCACCTGCTCGGCCGTGTGCGCCGCGCACAGCGAGCAGCGCAGCAGCGTCATGCCCGCCGGCGTTGCCGGGGGCCGCGCCAGGTTCACATACAGGCCCTCGTGCAGCAGCGCCTCCCACATGGCCGCGCCCCGCTCCAGGTCGGGCATGATGACCGAGATGATCGCGCTCTGCGGTTCCTCGGTTCCCAGCTGGAAGCCTTTGTCGCGCAGGCCCTTGTGCAGGGTGCGGCTGTTCTCCCACAGATGGGCGCGCTTGTCGGCGGCGTGCATCAGCTTGCGCACGCTGGTCGCGGCGGTGGCCACAACGCTGGGCGGCAGGCTGGCGGTGAACACATAGGGGCGGCATACAAGGCGCATGATCTCGAACTTGGGATGGTTCGAGACGCAAAAGCCGCCCACCGTGCCGACCGACTTGGAGAAGGTGCCGATGACGAAATCGACATCGTCCAGGCAGCCCTGCTCCTCGGCCACGCCGCGCCCGTTGGGGCCGATAAAGCCCATCGAATGCGCCTCGTCGACCAGCACCATCGCGCCGTATTTCTTGGCGATGGCGATCATCTCTTTCAGCGGGGCAATATCGCCCAGCATCGAGTAGACGCCCTCGAGCACCACCAGAATGCCCGCACCCTCGGGCACGCGGCGCAGGCGCTTTTCCATCGCCTCAATGTCATTGTGCTTGAAGGGCACCACCTCGGCGTCGCCCATCTTGCACCCGTCCCAGATGGACGCATGGCTGTCGATGTCGAGGATGATGTAGTCGCCCTTGCCGGCGATGGTGCTGATGATGCCCAGGTTCGCCTGGTATCCGGTCGAGAAGACCATGGCATGATCCATGCCATAGAATTCCTTCAGCGCTTCCTCGACATCGCGATGCGGCGAATAGGTGCCGTTCAGCACGCGCGAACCGGTCGTGCCGCTGCCAAACTCGTCGAGCGCCTTCTTGCCGGCCGCGATCACGTCCGGGTCAAAGGTCATGCCCATGTAGTTGTAGGTGCCGAGCAGAATGGTCTCGCGCCCGTTGCACATGGCAACCGTGGGGCTGATCACCTTTTCCATCACCAGCCCGAACGGATCGGTCACGCCGGTGGCCAGCAGGCCCTCGCGCTGGGCGATGATGCCGTCAAACTTCGAGAACAGATCGCTCATCTTCAGCCCTTCAGCTTGACCACGGCATCGACCAGCTGGCCATAGGTCTCGATCTCGGCCTGCTGGTTCATGCTGATGATGATGTCGAACTCGTCCTCGATGGCGGCGACGAAATCCATCACCGTCAGGCTGTCGAATTCCAGATCGCCGGCAAAGGTGGTGGCGTCGGTGACGGCGACTTCCTTCTTGTTGAAGGGCTCGATCAGCGTGGCGATCGTTTCGGCGGTGGCGGCGCGGTCCATGAAAGGGCTCCAGTGATCGGTCGTTTTACGGGCAAATCCCGCATCTTTGCCCTAGGGGGCATGAATGCGGCACAATTGCGGCCAATGCGGCGCGCGCCGGGAAAGTCAAGCCTGCCGGGCAGGGTTAGCCCACCGCCACGTCCAGCATGCGGCGCACGGTGGCCATGAACGGGCCGATCGAGACAGGCTTTGCCAGATAGCCCTCGGCGCCGGCCTCGCGGATGCGTTCCTCGTCGCCCTTGCCGGCATAGGCGGTCACGGCCAGCACGGGGATCGCCCGCAGCGCCGGATCGCCCTTGGCCGCCTCGATCAGCTCCAGCCCCGAGACATTGGGCAGCTGGATGTCCATGATGATGAGCGAGGGGGCAAAGGCGCGCGCCTTGCCCAGCGCCTCGCGCCCGTCGCCCACCGGCTCGACGGTGAACCCCTGCGAGACCAGCACGTCGCAGAACAGTTTGCGGTTGAGGTCATTGTCCTCGACAACCAATATTCGTTTTGCCATGCGCTGTCCCTGTAGCCCGCCTGCCCTGCAACCCTTAGGCTTTCGGAAAGGGACTGACAATTCTGCGCGACACGCCCGACAATCGTCACGACCCCGAGGCACTGGCGCTCGCGGTGCTGGGCTGGGTGCTGGGCGATGAAACCCATGCCGACCGCCTGCTGGCGCTGACCGGCATTGCCCCCGAGGAACTGCGCGCCCGTGTTGGCGAGCGCGACGTGCTGGTGGCGGTGCTCGACTTCGTGCTGGCCCACGAGCCGGACCTGCTGGCCTGCGCCGAGGCGCTGGGCCTGACCCCGCAGGCGATCGAACGCGCCCATGCCGCGCTGAACGCCACCGACACCACCACCGACTGGGGCGCCTGAACCATGCACGCCATCACGCCGGGCCGCCCGCTGGTCATCACCGATTGCGACGAGGTGCTGCTGCACATGGTCGGCCCCTTCGCGCAGTGGCTGGCCGAGACGCAGGGCGTCACCTTCACCATGAACGGCAACGACTTCTCGCGCGCCATGCGCCGGGCCGACACCGGCGATGCGCTCGAGCAGGCCGAGATGTGGCGCCTGCTGGGCGCTTTCTTCGACACCGAAATGCACCGCCAGCAGCCCATTGCCGGCGCCTTTGCCGCCATGCGCGCGGCGGCCGAGGTCGGCCATGTCGTGGTGCTCACCAACCTTGAGCATCACCGCAACGAGGCGCGCACCCGGCAGCTGGCCGATCTGGGCCTGCCCTTGCGCGTGTTCACCAATCAGGGGCCAAAGGGGCCTGCCATCCGCGCCATCCTCGAGGAATACCGCCCGCTGCGCGCCGTCTTCATCGACGACATCGCCCAGCACCACGGTTCGGCGGCGCAGGAAACCCCCCATGTCGCGCGCCTGCATCTTTGCGGCGAACCGCGTATGGCGCCTCATATTTCCTGCGCTCACCAGGCAGGCCACGCCCATGCCCGCATCGACGACTGGGCCAAGGCAACCCCCTGGCTGATCGCCCAACTGAACGGAGACATTTGACATGACCGACGCCGAGATCGAGGCCAAGCTGGCCGAACTGGGTCTTGCCCTGCCTGTGGCCGCTGCGCCTGTGGCCGCCTATGTGCCGGTGGTGGTGGCGGGCGGCCTGGCCCATGTCTCGGGCCAGCTGCCCTTTATCGATGGCACGCTGGTCAAGGGCCGGCTGGGCGAGGATGTCTCGGCCGACGAGGGCTATGCCGCCGCGCGCGCCTGTGGCCTGATGATCCTGGCGCAGCTCAAGGCGGCGCTGGGCAGCCTCGACAAGGTCGAGCGCATCGTCAAGCTGGGCGCCTTCGTCAATTCGACCGGCGATTTCACCGCGCAGCCCGGCGTTGCCAATGGCGTGTCGGAACTGATGGTGGCCGTGTTTGGCGACGCGGGCAAGCACGCCCGCAGCGCGGTTGGCGTGCCGGTGCTGCCGCTGGGCGCCGCGGTCGAGGTGGATGCCATCGTGGCGGTGCGTGGCTGACTGGCGCCCGCGCCGGCCTGACTGGATGCGCGGCCTTTTGGTCGCGCCCAATGGGCCTGAACCGATGCGCGGCCTTTTGGTCGCGCATCGCGGGCTGCATGATGCCGCGCAAGGCCGGGTGGAGAACAGCCCCTCGGCCTTTGCCGCGGCCATTGCTGCCGGGCATGGCATAGAGTGCGACGTGCACCTGGCCGCCGATGACGTGGCGGTGGTGTTCCACGACGCCACGCTCGACCGGCTGACGGGGCAGGGCGGGCCGATAGGCGCGCGCACCAGCGCGCAGCTGGGCGCCATCGCACTAGGTGATACAGCCGACACCATCCCCACGCTGGCGCAATTGCTGGGCCAGATCGGCGGGCGCGTGCCCCTGCTGGTCGAGGTCAAGGCTGATGTGCCCGATGTGGCTCCGCTTTGCGCGGCGGTGGCGCGCGATCTGGCCGATTATGCCGGGCCGGTGGCGATCATGAGCTTTGACCCTGCAGTGCCCGGCTGGTTTGCCCGGCACATGCCCGGCATGGCGCGCGGGCTGGTGATCGACCGGGCCGACATGGCAGGGCGCGCCCGTTCGCGCTGGCGGGCAGAGGCGCTGCGGCTGGCGCGGCCCGATTTCCTGGCGCTCGACGTAGGCGCTCTGCCTTGCCGATTCGCCCGCAAATGGCGCGCGCGGGGCCTTGCCATCGCCACATGGACGGTGCGGGATGCGGCCACCTGTGCCCTTGCCGCTGTCCATGCCGACGTGCCTATTGCCGAAGGGGCCGCAATCGCACAGAATTGCCCGCGATGACTGACATCGCTCATACCGCCCGCATCCTGACAAGCGTGGGCGAGGTGCCCGCGGCGGAGTGGGATGCGCTGACCGATGGCGCCAACCCCTTTGTCGCCCACGCCTTCCTTGCGGCGCTGGAGCAATCGGGCAGCGTGGATACCGCCGGCAGCGACCACCATTCCGGCTGGCAGTCGGCCCCCATCGTGATCGAGGATGCGCAAGGGCGCCCGGCCGCTGCCCTGCCGGCCTATTTCAAGGGGCACAGCCAGGGCGAATATGTGTTCGATCATGCCTGGGCCGACGCATGGCAAAGGGCAGGGGGCGACTATTACCCCAAGCTGCAGATTGCCGTGCCTTTCACCCCCGCAACCGGCCCGCGCATCCTGACGCGCGATCCGGCGCTGATGCTGCCGGCCCTGCGCGCGGCCGAGGCGGTGTGCCGGCAGATGGAGCTGTCCTCGGCGCACGCCACCTTCATCGCGCCCGAACAGGTGAGCGTGTTCGAGCAGGCCGGCTGGCTGATTCGCCACGACATCCAGTTCCACTGGGAAAACCGGGGCTATGGTGCCTTCGAGGATTTCCTCGCCGCGCTCTCCTCGGCCAAGCGCAAGAACCTGCGCAAGGAACGCGCGGCAGCGCAGGCGGGCGTGACCATCCGCCAGCTGACCGGCGCCGACATCCGGCCCCAGCACTGGGACGCCTTCTGGGCCTTCTATCAGGACACCGGCAGTCGCAAATGGGGCCGCCCCTATCTGACGCGCGCCGCCTTCGACCTGCTGGGCCAGACAATGGCCGACCAGATCCTGCTGGTCATGGCCTTTGACGGTGAGCGCGCGATTGCCGGCGCGCTCAACTTCATTGGCCGCGATGCGCTGTATGGCCGCTATTGGGGCGCCGTGGTCGACAAGCCCTTCCTGCATTTCGAACTGTGCTATTATCAGGCGATTGATGCTGCCATCGCCCTTGGCCTCGCGCGGGTCGAGGCGGGGGCGCAAGGCGGGCACAAGCTGGCGCGTGGCTATGAGCCGGTACGCACCACCTCGGCGCATTACATTCCGCACGCAGGTTTCCGCGCGGCCGTGGCCGATTTCCTGCGGGCCGAAAAGGCGGGCGTTGCCGCCGATCAGATGTTGCTTGGAACTCGCACCCCGTTTCGTCGGGATGACTGAGGCCTGGGCGTAATGAGCGCGGCTCAGGCGGCGCGGCGGCGGGTGTCGTTCAGCCACTGGCGCGCGCGGCGCTGGGCTTCGGCGATCTCGCGGGCGGTCATTTCCTCGGCGATTTCGGCGCGGCAGTGCTGGGCTTCGATAATGCCCGAAACAGCGGCCAGGTTGAACCACTTGTGCGCCTCGACCAGATCGGCTGCAACGCCGTGGCTGCCGGTGGAATAGGCCACGCCCAGGTCAAAATAGGCCGACAGGTCGCCCTGAGCAGCAGCGCTCAGGCAGGCGGCGAGCAATGCATTGGCGGCGCGCGAGGCCTGTGCCCCTGCCAGAAGGGCGATCGGCCCGGTCTGTGTGCTGTTGCCTCCTTCGATCACATTCATACCCATGACAAAATCCCTGTGCGTTATGGCGGCGAAATAGCGGCCCCCTGTGGTTGGACTTGGAACCGGCCAGATCGACCGGAGCACAGGCGAAAGCTGCCTTGTGATGGTCAAATTAAAGTTAACGGGCGTTGCGCGCCCTTGCGGGTTGTGCGTGCGCCCCGAGGGAGGCACACTGATGTGGCGGGCTTTTTTTCTTTGGCCGGCTGGCAATTGTTGAAAACCGCAAGGAGCCATGGTTCGCGCTTGTGCGTTTATGGTTACACAACTATAGGCCGGCGCGAATCCTTGGAGTCGCGTGTTTTTTCCGGTCTCTTTAGCGGATCGGCGGGCGCTTCAATTGTTCGGGCGGCGTTTCGCTTGGTTGCGGAGGGTTTGATGGCGAGTGGGCTGGCTGACGAAATCGACGTTCTCGTCAAGGCGAGGCGGTCTCTGGCGGGGGATTATGTACCGGCCGAGGATGAGGCCTACATGAGCGAGCCGCAGCAGGATTATTTCCGGCGTTTGCTCCAGCAGTGGAAGAAGCTGATTCTGAGCGCTTCTGCCGATACTTTGAGCCAGTTGCAGGAAGGGCCGCTGCGCGAGCCTGACCTGAATGACCGTGCCTCGTCCGAGACGGACTGGGGTATCGAGCTGCGCACGCGCGACCGCCAGCGCAAGCTGATCTCGAAGATCGACTCGGCCCTGCGCCGAATCGAGGAAGGCGAGTACGGCTTTTGCGAGGTGACCGGCGAGCCGATCGGCCTGGGTCGCCTGATTGCCCGCCCCATCGCCACCATGACGGTCGAGGCCCAGCAGGCCCACGAGCGCCGCGAGAAGGTGAGTCGCGAGGACTGAGCGGCGAGGACTGGGCGGCGAGGACTGGGCCGCGAAGATTGGGCGGCGTGCGGGCGTGGCTGCCAATGGCATGTCGCGCCCTTGCCCGCGCAAAGGTGTAGCCGGGTTAAGAATTGGCCGGGCGGATGTGGGCGCCGTGATGCGCGGTGGTGGCGCAGGGCGGGCCAACATGTTGACGCGCGGCGCTTTGTTCGTGGCCGGCGCGGGCGCGTTAAGCCTTTCTTTGCCACATGCCTTTACCGTTTCCTTCTGTAATTTGCCCTAGCCTGCGCTGTCCGTGGCCTGATGCGAATCGTTGTATCGGCCAGCGGGCAATTCCGGCAGTTGAGCGCGAGGACCATGAGCGACACCGACCAGCGGCACCTGACACGCGACAGCCTGTTCGTGATGGCGGCCCTGCGCGTGGCCGGCATCGACAAGGACTTCAAGGTCAAGGTGCGCAACCTTTCGCCCGGTGGCCTGATGGCCGAGGGCGGTCCAAAGGTGGTGCGCGGCATGCCGGTTTCGGTTGAACTGCGCAATCTGGGGCAGGTCGATGGTGTTGTGGCCTGGGTGCAGGACACGCGCTTTGGCATCGCTTTCGACACGCCGATCGACCCCAAGGCGGCACGACTTGCCGCTGCCCCCGAAACGCCGCTCTATCGCCCCCTGTCGGCGGCGGCGGCCCGGCGGCAGGTCGATGTGGCCCAGCCCCTGCGCAAGGTCTGAGCGCTGGCAGGCCCCAGCAGGCCAGTGCCGGGCATGCCTCGGCTCGTTTCAAACCCTGATTGCTAAGCTGCTGTTTGCCGCATAACCTGCGGCAATCATGCGAGGATGCGGGCAAATCCGGCGCGGGGCCTTGGTGGCTGCCATTTGTGCGGCGCTGGCAGCTTGCGGCAAATTGCAGGACCAGCCCATCCGCGTCGCCATCATTGCCGATCCGCTGGCGCCTTTTGCAACCGGCCCGACGCCGGGGCCGGCAGCCACTCTGTTGCGCGGGGCCACGGCCGAAGGGCTGGTGTCACTCGATGCCGATGGCAAGGTCATTCCGGCGCTGGCCGACCGGTGGATCGTGACCGATGATGGCCTGAGCTACATCTTGCGGATGCGCGATGGCACATGGGCCGATGGCGCGCGCCTGACGGGCGAATCGGCCAGGGCAGCGCTGCAGCGGGCCATCGCCGCGCAGGCCGGCACGCCGCTTGGCGTCGACCTGCGCGCGATCGAGGAGGTGCGCGCCACGGCTGGCCGCGTGATCGAGGTGCGCCTGTCGCGCCCGGTGCCTGATATGCTG
>DATMUT010000099.1:0-2892 GCA_035563755.1 Novosphingobium sp. | reverse complement strand
GGCGGGCGACCGCCTGCGCCTGCGCCCGGGCGAGAAGGTGCCGGTCGACGCGGTGATCGAGGAGGGCCGCTCGGCCATCGACCAGTCGATGCTGACCGGCGAGGCGATGCCGGTGACGAAAGCGGCGGGCGATGCGGTGATTGGCGGCACGCTGAACCAGAGCGGCGCGCTGGTGGTGCGCGCCGAAAAGGTGGGGCGCGACACGATGCTGGCGCGCATCGTGCAGATGGTGGCGCAGGCGCAAAGGTCGCGCGCGCCCATCCAGCAACTGGCCGACCGTGTGGCGGGCTGGTTCGTGCCGGCCGTGCTGCTGGTGGCGGTGGTGGCCTTTGCCGCATGGGGCCTGCTGGGGCCGGCCCCGCGCCTGCCCCATGCGCTGGTGGCGGCGGTCTCGGTGCTCATCATCGCCTGCCCCTGCGCGCTGGGGCTGGCTACGCCCATGTCGATCATGGTGGGCATCGGGCGCGGCGCGGGGCTTGGCATTCTGGTGCGCGAGGCGCAGGCGCTCGAACGGCTGGAGAAGGTCGACACGCTGGTGGTCGACAAGACCGGCACGCTCACGCAAGGGCGCCCGGCAGTGACCGGCATCGAGCCTCTGGGCGGGTTTGACGAGGACGAGGTGCTGCGCCTTGCCGCCGCGATCGAGCGCGGTTCGGAGCACCCGCTGGCCCATGCCATCGTGGCCCATGCGCAAGCACGCCACCTGCCCCTGCCCGAGGCGCGCGAGGTGGCATCGCCCGCCGGCAAGGGCATTGCCGGCTTGGTCGAAGGGCGGCGCGTGGCCATTGGCAACGGCGCCTTCCTGCGCGAACTGGGCATCGACACCGCCCCCGCGCAGGCCCGCGCCGAGGCCCTGCGCGGCAATGGCGCCACCGCCATCCTGGCCGCCGTGGATGGCGCGCTGGCCGGCATCATCGCCATTGCCGACCCGGTCAAACCCACCACGCCACAGGCGCTGGCCGCCTTGCGCGCCGATGGCATCCGCATCGTCATGCTGACCGGCGACAACCGCACCACCGCGCTGGCCGTGGCGCAGGCACTGGGCATCGATGACATCGAGGCCGAGGTGCTGCCCGAGGGCAAGGGCGCAGTTATCGCAAGGCTGCGCGCGCAGGGGCACGTGGTGGCCATGGCCGGCGACGGGGTGAACGATGCCCCCGCCCTTGCCGCGGCGGATGTTGGCATAGCCATGGGCCAGGGCACCGATGTCGCCATCGAAAGCGCGGGGATCACCCTGCTCTCGGGCGATCTGATGGGGCTGGTGCGGGCGCGGCGGCTGGGCGTGGCTACCATGGCCAATATCCGGCAGAACCTGTTCTTTGCCTTTGCCTATAACACGCTGGGCGTGCCGGTGGCGGCCGGGGTGCTCTATCCGGTGTTCGGGCTGCTGCTCTCGCCGGTGATGGCGGCGGCGGCCATGTCGCTCTCGTCGGTGAGCGTGATTGCCAATGCGCTGCGTTTGGGGAGGGCAAGGCTGTGAACATTGGCGATGCGGCAAGGCGCAGCGGCGTTTCGGCGCGCATGATCCGCCATTACGAGCAGATCGGCCTGATCCCCCCGCCGGCCCGGCGCGACAGCGGCTATCGCGATTATGGCGAGGCGGAGCTGCACCGCCTGCGCTTCATCGCCAATGCGCGCGACCTGGGCTTTGACGTGAGCGAAATCCGCGCCCTGCTGGACCTGTGGGACGATCAGGCCCGCGCCAGCGCCGAGGTGCGCGCCCTGGCCTTGCGGCATATCGATGCGCTGGCGGTCAAGATCGCCCGGCTCGAGGCGATGCGCGCCACCTTGCAGGACCTGGCCGGGCAATGCCACGGCGACGCGCGCCCCGACTGCCCGATCATCCGCGAACTGGCCAGTCCGGGGCGCTAGAACGGGCCGGTTCCGGCATTTCGCGGCGTTTGGCGGCGTTTGGCGACGAGGCGGGCGGTGCGGGCGACAAGCGGCGCGCAGCCCGTCGCAATCGCGTTGCAGGGGCGAGTGCGGGGCTGATATTCGCTGCAGCGCACAAAACTTACATCGCCGCGGCCAATGGTGCGCGAAAAAGGAAAAGACGAATGAGGGTCAATCTGTATGTTCTGGCGGCCATGGCCGCCGTGCTGGCGCCTGCCTCGGCCATGGCCGACGATCCCAACGATCCGGCCATGCGCGATCCGGTGATGCGCGCGCGCGACCGCGAGATGGTGCGCCAGTTGAACCTGCGCGAAAACGAGCGCACCCGCGCGCGCGACGAACGTTTCGCCCGCGAACGCGACGCCAGCTATTCGCGCTATGCCGACAATCAGGCGCAATACGAGCGCCAGATGGCTGCCTGGCGCCAAAGCGTGGCCGCCTGCCGCGCGGGCGACTATTCGGCCTGCAACTGAAGGCCCAGGCCCCGATGGCCTGAAATGCAAACGCCCCGCGCCATTTGGCCGGGGCGTTTTTGTGTGCGCGCGGCAATGGGCCGGGCGCAAAAAAGGCCGGACGCTGCGCGCGCCCGGCCCGGCAGTGTGGTCCTGAAAAGGCGTGTGGCCTTAGAAGTGATAGCCCAGCGTCACGCCGAAGTAGCGGCTGGCGTCCTTGTTATAGGTGCCCACCAGATCATACGGGTTGGCCGTGCTCGACAGCAGCGAGTTGTGGCCGATGCTGGTCAGATAGTTCTGATCAAACAGGTTTTTGACGAAAACGGTCAGGTTGTAGCGGTTGCCCGGCGCGGTCAGGCCAATGCTGGCATCGACCAGCGTATAGGCCGGCTGCACCGCCAGCGGGTCCTGCTCGAGCGTGAAGTTCTGGCCGCTGGTGTAGTTGACCGCCACCTGGAAGAAGCCGGTGTAACCGCCGCCCAGCGGCTGGTCATAGCGCGGCGCAAAGGTGAGGCGCCACGACGGACTGGCCGGCAGCGGCGCATTG
>DATMUT010000098.1:0-5689 GCA_035563755.1 Novosphingobium sp. | reverse complement strand
AAACGGTGCAGGATCAGGTCAAGGCGGTCATCACCGCCGCGCCCGCCGGCACGCAATATGGCGCCCTTTACGCCAGCTTCATGGACGAGGCCGCCGCCGAGCGCGTGGGCCTGGCCCCGCTGATGGCCGACATCGCCAAGGTGCGCGCCATTGCCGACAAGAGCGACTTTGCCCGCTACATGGGCCACAGCAGCGGTCGCTTTGGCGTCTCGCTGTTCGACTTCGATGTCGAGCCCGACACCGCCGATGCCAACACGAACGTGCTGTGGGTCTATCAGGGCGGCATCGGCCTGCCCGAGCGCGACTATTATTTCAACGCCCAGTTCGCCGAGCAGCGCGCGGCCTATGTGGCCTATATCGAGCGCACGCTGACCGCGATTGGCGACCCTGATCCCGCTGGCGGGGCCAAGGCGATCATGGCTTTCGAGACGCAGGTGGCGCAGCTGAGCTGGGAATCGGCCAAAAGGCGCGATGTGTCGGCCATCAACAACCCTTATTCGAGCGCGATGCTGGCCCAATATGCGCCCGGCGTTGA
This sequence comes from Novosphingobium sp., assembly GCA_035563755.1. Classification (GTDB taxonomy): domain Bacteria; phylum Pseudomonadota; class Alphaproteobacteria; order Sphingomonadales; family Sphingomonadaceae; genus Novosphingobium. Next base: position 5,154 of record DATMUT010000098.1, on the reverse strand, counting down.
CTGGACCGCGTTTCTGGCAGGTGCCGGCATCGCCCCGCAAAAGCGCCTGATCGCGGCGGAAAACACCGCCATCAAGGCGCTGGCGGGCCTTTATGCGCAAACCCCGCTCGACACGCTCAAGCGCTGGCAGGCGTTCCATGTGGCCAGCCAGGCCTCGCCGTACCTGACCAAGGCGATGGTCGACAGCCGCTTTGACTTTACCCGCACCCTGTCGGGCGTGACTCAGAACCGCCCCCGCTGGAAGCGCGGCGTCGATCTGGTCAACGGTTCGCTGGGAGAGCTGGTGGGGCAGGCCTATGTCGCGCGCTATTTCCCGCCCGCGGCCAAGGCCAAGATGGAAAGCCTGGTGGCCAATCTGAAACTGGCGATGGCCGACCGCATCCGCGCCAACGGCTGGATGGGCGAGGCGACCAAGAAGGCGGCGCTGGAAAAGCTGGCGCGGATAGACGTGATGGTGGGCTACCCCGACAAGTGGCGCTCCTATGCGGCGCTGCGCATTGATGCGGGCGACCTGTATGGCAATGTCGAGCGCGCGGGGGCCTTCAACGCGGCCTATGCGATCGAGGATCTGGGCAAGCCGGTCAACCGCCGCAAATGGGCGATGAACGCGCAGACGGTGAATGCCTATAACGGCGGCTCGGAAAACAAGATCGTGTTCCCCGCCGGCATCCTGCAGCCGCCCTTCTTCGACCCGGCGGCTGACGATGCGGTCAATTACGGCGCCATCGGCGCGGTCATCGGCCACGAGATCAGCCATGGCTTTGACGATCAGGGCCGCAAGATCGACGCCAGCGGCACCGTGCGCGACTGGTGGAGTGCGCAAGACGCCAAGCGCTTCGAGGCCGAGGCCAAGGTGTTTGGCGACCAGTACGCCAAGTTCGAGGCCGCGCCCGGCGCCTTCGTCAACCCCGGCCTGACCATGGGCGAGAACATCGCCGACTTTGCCGGCGTGCAGGTGGCGCTCGATGCGTGGCGCCATGCGCTGGCGGGCAAGACGCCGCCCGTGGTCGACGGGCTGAGCGGCGAGCAGCGCTTCTTCCTGGCCTTCGCTCAGGTGTGGCGCAGCAAGAAGCGCGAGGCCGCGCTGCGCAATCAGGTCACCACCGACCCGCACAGCCCCGAGCGTTTCCGCATCATCGGCCCGCTGCGCAATGTCGATGCCTGGTACAAGGCCTTCGACGTGGCGCCGGGCGACAAGCTCTATATTGCCCCGGATCAACGCGCCCGCATCTGGTAAGCGCCATTCCCCGCACGGCAGCGCCGCAGGGGCCGGCGCTGCCGGCGCCGCATGGCATGGGGGCATGATGCCCGCCATGCCGGCCCCTGCTGGAGCGAAATATGCCCAAGGCTGATCTGGCCGCCGCCCTGTCGAGCGATAGCGCGCTGACACGCAACGCGCTGCTGTGGGGAGGCGGGGGGCTGACCCTGCTGACGCTGGCGGTGGGGCTGCATGAGCCGCGCTGCCTGTGGGGGCTGCTGATAACGGTGCCGATGCTGGTGCTGGCGCTGGTGGACCTGACGCAAAGCGAGCATTCGCTGCGCCGCAATTATCCGGGCGCGGCGCGGGTGCGCTGGTTTTTCGAATGGCTGCGGCCTTTCCTGCGCGCCTATATCGTCGAGAGCGATCTGGATGGCCGCCCCTTCAATCTGGACGAGCGGGCGCTGATCTATGCGCGGGCCAAGGGCACGGTCGACGCGCACCCCTTCGGCACTGAGCTGGACGTTTATTCGGGCGAATATGAGTGGCTGGCCCATTCGATGGTGCCCAACCCGGCAGCGCCTGCCGACATGCGCCTGCTGGTCGGGTCGAGCCAATGCGCGCGGCCCTATTCGGCCTCTCGGCTCAACATTTCGGCCATGAGTTTCGGCTCGCTGGGCGCCCATGCGATCGAGGCGCTGAACCTGGGCGCCAAGATGGCCGGCTGCTATCACGACACCGGCGAGGGGGCGATCTCGCCCTATCACCGCAAGCACGGTGGCGATATTTGCTGGGAGGTGGCCTCGGGCTATTTCGGTTGCCGCGACCAACTGGGCCATTTCGATCCGGCCCGCTTTGCCGACAATGCCGCCAATGATCAGGTCAAGATGATCGAGATCAAGCTGTCGCAGGGGGCCAAGCCGGGCCATGGCGGCGTGCTGCCCGCGGCCAAGGTCACGCCCGAGATTTCGGAAACGCGCGGCGTGCCGATGGGCGCCGATTGCATCTCGCCGCCGGCGCATTCGGCCTTTTCGACCCCGCGCGAACTGGTGGAATTTGCCGCGCGCCTACGTGACCTGTCGGGCGGCAAGCCGGTGGGCATCAAGCTGTGCGTCGGGCTGCCGCATGAATTGTTCGCCATTTCCAAGGCGATGCTGGCCAGCGGCATCCATCTCGACTTCATCGTGATCGACGGGGCCGAGGGGGGCACGGGGGCCGCCCCCACCGAACTGTCGGACCGGGTGGGCATGCCCCTGCGCGAAGGGTTGATGGTGGCGCGCAATGCGCTGGTGGGCGCCGGGCTCAAGCACGAGGTGCGCCTCGCCGCCAGCGGCAAGGTCACCTCGGGCGCCTCGATCGCGATGAATGCGGCCTTGGGCGCGGACTGGTGCAATGCGGCGCGGGCTTTCATGTTCTCGCTGGGGTGCATCCAGTCGATGAAGTGCCACACCGACCATTGCCCCACAGGCGTTGCCACCCAGTCGCCCGCCCGCCAGCGCGCGCTGGTCGTGCCCGAAAAGGCCGAGCGGGTGGCGCGGTTCCATCGCTCGACGGTCAAGGCGCTGCACGAGATCGTGGTGGCCGCCGGCCTCGAGTCGCCGTCAGACTTCCGCCCGTCGCATTTGCGCCAGCGGATTAACGTGGCCGAGATGCGCCAGATGGATGAGATTTATCCTTTTGCCCAGGTTGGCGAACTGCTTGCGGGCAGCAACCACCCCCTGCTGCGCCGCTGGTGGGATGCCGCCGACGCGGACAGCTTCAGGCGAGTCGACGGTGATCGGCATGCTTTGCGGTGAGTTTTCTGGAAATAGAATCCATATGGGTTCGTTTTTTGCGCGCTGATTGAAATTTGAACTGCCAGTTTGGTACGCACTTCGGCGTAATGTTTGAGCGAAAAACGCCAAAATAACCCATTTGGAGTGCAAAATAAGTTTTATTACCCTAAATGGATGTTCGCCGCGTTTTTCTCTTGCCCGAGATACGCGGTTGCCCTAATCGGAACAGGCCTTTCAGGCATCCTCTCCCAAAACTTCCAAAGCCCGGCTCCGGCCGGGCTTTTTTTTATCCAGGCCCCACAACGCTTTCGCGAACCGGCACGACGCCTGTTGCGCAGCCTGCGCCATTTTTAAGCAGCCAGGGTCGCCTAACGTAAAATTACGGATCACGGTCGCCCCGGACTCGCGCATGCTGGAAGAACTTTCTTAGGACTTCCCGACTAAAGCTCAGCCCTTGCGAGGGGATCATGCGCCACGAGACCTTTCATGTGTCGGGCCGGAAGTCGATGCTTGTGCCATCGGCCACTCCGACGCGCCTCCCCGATACACAGCATCGCTCCGGCAATGTGTTGTTGTTCGACGGAATCGCTCCGCTGCAGAGCGAATGGCAAAGGCTTGAGGCGTTCAACCCGTTGCCAACGCAAGGTTTCGCTTTTGCCGGCGCGCTTCAGGCATTGGCCGGCCCTGGCCAGATGCGCGGCGGGCACCGCGTGCTGGCGGTGCGCGAGGCGGGGCGGATAAGTGCCATTGCGCCGCTGTGTCGGGGGTGGGGGCCGCTGGCGCGCTGGCGGCTGCTGGGCGCGCGCGAACTGTCCGAGCCGGTTGACGGGCTTTACGACAGCGCAGAGGCGGCCGGAACGCTGGCGGGCGCGATGGTGCGGCAGGGGCGCCCCTTGTCGCTCGATCGGGTGCCGGTCCAATCGGAACTGGTCGCGGCGCTGCGGCGGGCCATGCGCTGGCGTGGCCTTGTGCTGGTGCGGCCTGCGCGACCGGCGCCGCGCATTGCCCTTACGGCGCAGTGGCGCGAGCCGGAAAGCTGTTTCAACGCCGGCCGTCGCTCGGATTTCCGCCGGGCGGCGCGGCGCGCAGCCGAATTTGGCGCGCTGGCCTATGAGGTGATCGCGCCCGATCCGGCCGAGTTTGACGCGCTGTTCGACGAGGCGATCCGCATCGAGCAATGTGGCTGGAAGCTGAAGGCGCGCACGGCCATTGCCGCTGATCCGGCCAAGGAGCGCTTCTTTCGTCGCTATTTGCGCGCTTGCTGCGAAGCTGGCACGCTGCGCATCGCCTTCCTGCGCATCGGCGGCCAGGCGGTGGCCATGCAATTGGCGATGGAAGCGCATGGGCGCTTCTGGCTGCTCAAGATCGGCTATGACGAGGCCTATTCGCGTTGCTCGCCGGGCACGTTGCTGATGCTGCACACGCTGCGCCATGCCGCCATGACGGGGCTGAGCAGCTATGAGTTGCTGGGCAATGACGAGCCGTGGATCGCGGAATTGTGGACGCGCGAGCAGGCGCCTTGCCTGAGGTTGCGGACATATCCGTGGGGGCTGCGCGGGGCGCTGGCGCTGGCGGTCGACGGCGCTGCATGGCTGCGCGAAAGGGCTGTGCGGGCGGCAAGGCTCAAGCGGTGAGAGAGGCCCTTTGGGCGCGCCTGCGCGATTGGCGATATGCTTTGCCGGGCTGGGTGGGGCGCCATGCCCCCGGCCCCGATGCGGCGGCGGCCGAGCGTCTGTGCCGGCGGGCGCAGCTTGCCGGTATGATGGTCACGCCCGGCTATTTCCACGGCCCCCAGGATACGCCTGACAGCATGGCGGCGGCGCATTGCGCCATGGCCGCGCGGCTTGCCGGGTGTGCCGGCGCCTATCTGTCGGTCAAGGGGCCGGCGATGGGGCATGACCCGGCCATGCTGGTGCAGGTGGCACAAGCAGCGGCGCGGGCGGGCCTTTCGGTGCTGCTCGACGCGCATGGGCCGGGGCAGGCCGATGCCACCATTGCCGCACTGCCGGTGCTGGCCGAGCACGTGGGCGATGCCGGGCTGGCCTTGCCGGCGCGCTGGCCGCGCAGCCTGCGCGATGCGGCGGCACTGCGCGATACGCCCGCGCGGCTGCGCATCGTGATGGGCGAATGGCCCGACCCCGATTGCGACACGCCCGGTGAGGCGGCCTATCTGGCGCTGGT
>DATMUT010000097.1:0-8617 GCA_035563755.1 Novosphingobium sp. | reverse complement strand
CGGCCACGAGGGTCGAACCGATTTCCTGCAGACCCGAAGCCAGGATCTTGCTCGATTCAACCATCGCCTCGACATTGCCCTTGGCGTATTCGGTGTATTCGCCAACCGCGGCGGTCGACTTTTCGTAGCCGGACTTGGCCTTTTCCTGCATGTCAGAGAAAGCCGACTTGAAGGTCTCGGAGAAATCGTAGCTGGGGATCGTGGTCATGACAGGTTCCTCAGTCTTGCTCTTGGCAAACGTTGTGGTGGTTTTGGCCGGGGCCGGCGCGGCTGCGGGCGCAGTGCTGACAGGCTTGGCGGGTGTTTCGGCAGCAGGGGCCGGGGCTGGCGCTGCCGCCGGAGCGGCAGGTGCGGGCTTGGCCGGCGCGGCCTCAACTTCAGGAGCCTTGGCCGGAGCGGCAGGCGCTGCCTTCACCGGCTCGGCGGCCACGGGTGCGGCGGCCGGCTTGGGCGCGGCGGGTGCCTCGACCGGCGCTTCGGCCTTAGCCGCGACCGGCGTTTCAACCGGCTTGGAAACGGGCGGCTTCACGACAGGCGCGGTGGCCTCGGGCTGAACCTTGACCGGCGGCGTCGCGCTGGGAGCTGCCGCAGCAGGCGCCGGCTTGGGCGCTGCAGGCTTGGCCGCGGCGCGGACCGGTGCCTTGCTGGCTGCTACGGGAGGTTTGGTCTGGGCAACGGTTTTGCCGGGTGTGGCCGGCTTGGCAGGTATCGTACCCGAAGTGGGCTTCTCGATCTTGGCCATGGCGGTGTCGTCCTGCTCCGAAATAGGGGCCTGATCCGTGGACCGGTCGTTGGGAAGTGGCGCCGTTGTTGCGATGCACAATTAGCGCTTTGGGCGGGGTGCGTCAAGCGAAATTGTGCGCTGCAACAATGTGTGCTTTGGTGTCAGAAAAATGACAGATCTACTTTCACGAATGTCAATGTTTTCAGCCATTCCATAGGAATGCGCAAGGGCTGCCCGGACCCGCCGCGAATGCCGCCCGAACACAACCGGGAATGCGACCATTTCGCAATTGCAAAATGACCTTCGGCAACCCGGCTCCCAACGAAATTTCAAACACTTGAGGGGCTGACGGTTTCCGCCTCTTGCGGCCAGCCGTGGCAGGCGAGCGCCATGATGAGGCGCCCGCCTGCCCGGCACGGCCGGCGCGCGGGATCAGCGTTCGCGCACGAAATCGCCCGGCGCCTCGGCCAGCACCTTGTCGCCCCGGCCGCCGGGCACGCGCCGGCCACCGGCGGGCACCTGCGCCGAATCGATGCCGCCCAGCCAGCCGCGCCAGTGCGGCCACCAGCTGCCCGGCGTTTCCGTCGCCCCCGCCACAAAGCCCTCGAGCGTTTCGTGCGGCGTCTCGTTGGTCCAGTACTGATATTTGCCCGAGGAGGGCGGATTGACCACGCCGGCAATATGCCCCGAGCCGGCCAGAACGAAGGTCGCGCGGGCATGAGGCAGGTGGCTGGTCAGGCGCCACACGCTTTCGGCCGGGGCGATGTGATCCTCGCGGCCGGCCTGAATGTAGCAGGGGGTGGTGATCTGCGCGAGGTCGATGGGCGTGCCAAGGGCGCTGAGCGAATCGGCCTGCACCAGCCGGTTGTCGCGGTACAGGTCGCGCAGGTACTCAAGGTGCCACTTGGCCGGCAGATTGGTCGTGTCGCCGTTCCAGTACAGCAGGTCGAACGCCGGATAATCCTGACCCAACAGATAGTTGTTGGTCACATAGTTCCAGATGAGGTCGGTCCCGCGCAGCACGTTGAAGGTGGCCGCCAGATAGCGCCCGTCAAGGAAGCCATCGGGCGCGAGGGCGGCAAGCGCTGCCAGTTGCTGGTCGTCGATGAAGTTGCGCAGGTCGCCCGCCTTCTCGAAGTCCACCTGCGCGGTGAAGAAGGTGGCGCTGGCCACCTTTGCCGCCTCGCCCTTGCGGGCCAGAATGGCCAGCGTTGCCGCCAGCGTCGTGCCCGCCACGCAATAGCCGATGGTGTGAACGCTGGGCACCTTGAGCCGCTCGCGCACAACGTCGATCGCCTCGATCTGCGCGGCGATATAATCGTCCCAGGTCACGTCGGCCATGCTGGCATCGGCCGATTTCCAGCTGACCATGAAGGTGCTGATGCCCTGGTCGACCGCCCATTTCACGAAGCTTTTCTTGGGGTTGAGGTCGAGGATGTAGAAGCGGTTGATCCACGGCGGGAAGATGACCAGCGGCGTTTCCAGCACGTTTTCGGTGCTGGGCGTGTACTGGATGATCTCGAACAGGCGCGAGCGGTGGACCACCTTGCCCGGCGTCACGGCAATGTTCTCGCCCACGCAAAAGGCGCCCGTGTCGGTATGGGTGAGCTGCCCCTTGCGCAGGTCGCCCAGCAGGTGCTCGAAGCCCTTGACCAGGCTGTCGCCGCGCGTTTCCAGCGCCTTCTCGATGACCAGCGGGTTGGTCATGGGGAAATGATCCGGGCTCATCGCCTCGACCATGGTGCGCGTCACGAAGCGCAGCTGCTCCTTGCGGGCCGGGTCCAGCCCGTCAACCGCCTCGGCCATGGCGGTGATCTGTTCGGCCAGCAGCAGATAGGCCTGGTGGACCAGCGCGAAATAGGGCTGCTCGCGCCAGCGCGGGTCGGCAAAGCGGCGGTCGGCGCGGGGCAGGACGGGCGGCTCGTTGCCCGACTGGTTGCCCACCTGGGCGGCAATGCCGTCCCACAGCGAGAGCGTGTCGGCCCACAGCTTTTGCTGCACCTGGCTTTGCGCCAGCGGCATGTGGCGCATCCAGCTCTCGACCATCTGCTGCCACCCGGCCGGCAGGCCCGGCAGCATGGGCAGCACGCCCAGCTTGCCGGCCTGTTCGCTCTGAAAGTCGAGCCACATGGTTTGCAGGCGGGCGGTGATCTCGGCCCAGTGGGCGGCATCGTCGGGGTCGGCCAGGGGCAGGGCGGCGTTGCCGGTGGGCGCGCTGGCGGCCGGGCCGGCCAGCATGCTGGCCGCGTTCATCACCGGGTTGAGCGCGGGGTTGAACAATGTGCCGGTCAGCCAGTGCTGGGCGGCTTCCTCGACCATCTGCGTGCCGGGCATCGAGAGCATCGCGGAAAACATGTCGGTAAAGGGATTGGAGATGGGGTGCTTGGCATTGGTGCTGTCGGCCATCGGTTACTCCGGAGGGCATTCAGGTCCGGCTGGCGATGCGCGAGGAGCGCTTCCTCCACCCGTGGGCCACTTTATGCAGCCAAGCGGCCCCTGTCAGCAGCTTTGTCGCGCGGTGTACGGGAAAGATGGGCGACACAGTTTTTTTTCGCGTGGCGCTCGCCTTTGCTTTGATTTTGGCGCAGATGGCGACTCATCGCCCCAAGGAACGCGCGCGCGCGGGTGTTCCGCAACCGGCGGCAGCGGCCCGGCAAGCGGGCGCGGCCGGTGCGGGAACCGCGCGGGTTCGCCCGCAGGCGAGACAGCAGGCGCCCTGAAGGCCTTTCGGGCGCTGTTGCTGGCCAACACAGCAGAGAAGGTTCCATGTCCGAAGAGTTCTACCGCATCAAGCGCCTGCCGCCCTACGTCATCGCCGAAGTGAACGGCATGCGGGCCGCAGCACGCGCCGCCGGTCGGGACATCATCGACCTGGGCATGGGCAACCCCGACCTGCCGCCCCCCCAGCACGTGATCGACAAGCTGTGCGAAGTGGCGCAAAAGCCCGGCGCGCACGGCTATTCGGCCTCCAAGGGCATTCCCGGCATCCGCAAGGCGCAGGCCAATTACTATGGCCGCCGCTTTGGCGTCGATGTTGACCCCGAGACCGAGGTGGTGATGACCATGGGCTCGAAGGAAGGGCTGGCGAGCATGGCCACCGCCATGACCGCGCCCGGCGACGTGGTGCTGGCGCCCAACCCCAGCTACCCCATCCACACGTTCGGCTTTATCATTGCCGGCGCCACCATCCGCAGCGTGCCCACCACGCCCGATGAGCGCTATTGGGAATCGCTGGACCGCGCGATGGCCTTCACCGTGCCGCGCCCCTCGATCCTGATCGTCAACTATCCGTCGAACCCCACCGCCGAGACGGTCGATCTGGCCTTCTACGAGCGGCTGGTCGCCTGGGCCAAGGAGAACAAGGTCTGGATCCTCTCGGACCTGGCCTATTCCGAGCTCTATTACGACGGCAACCCCACCGTCTCGATCCTGCAGGTGCCGGGCGCCAAGGATGTCGCGGTCGAGTTCACCTCGATGTCCAAGACCTTCAGCATGGCTGGCTGGCGCGTGGGCTTTGCGGTGGGCAACAAGCAGCTGATCGCGGCGCTGACGCGGGTGAAGTCGTACCTCGACTATGGCGCTTTCACGCCCATTCAGGCGGCGGCTTGTGCTGCGCTCAACGGCCCGCAGGACATCGTCGAGGCCAACCGCGTGCTGTACCAGAAGCGCCGCGACGTGATGGTCGAGAGCTTCGGCCGCGCCGGTTGGGAGATTCCCAGCCCCAAGGCCAGCATGTTCGCCTGGGCGCCGCTGCCGCCGGCGCTGGCCCATATGGGCAGCCTCGAATTCTCCAAGCAACTGCTGACCGAGGCCGAGGTCGCCGTGGCGCCGGGCGTCGGTTATGGCGAGGAGGGCGAAGGCTTCGTCCGCATCGCCATGGTCGAGAACGAGCAGCGGCTGCGGCAGGCTGCGCGCAACATCAAGCGCTTCCTGCAGGCGCGCGGGGTGAATGCGCCCGCTGGCGTGAAAACGGCCTGACGGCGGCGTAAAGCGTGACGGGGAAGGGGGGCTGCGGCCTCCCTTTTCTTTTCAGGGAAGGGCGAATGCGAGGGGCAGGGCCCCTCGCGCTCCCGTTAATGGGCAGTGCTCGCCAGCCTGCGCCAATTGCGCCGCAGGCTGTAAAGCCGCTTCGCGGATATGCGCAAGGCCAGCCGGCCCCCGCCTATTATTGGGGAGCGCGAGGGGCTTTGACCCTCGCATCAAACCCTTTTATCCTTCCACCTGCGCCGTCCAGTCGGCCAGATTGTAATAGACCGACACCCGCGTGATCAGCCCTTCGGCCATGTCGAAAAACGCACCGGCGGGCAGCACATAGGTCTGGCCCGTCGCCGGGGGCAGCCCCTCGTCTGTGGCCAGATAAGCGCCGTGCACGACAAATTCGGCCGCCCCGCGCGCACCATCCTCGCTGGCCATCAGCACGATGCCTTCCAGCCTCTCGCGATAGCAGCGGTCCATATGGGTCAGGAACGCGCGAAAGGCGTCCTTGCCCTGCTGGCGGCTGCCCTGATTGATGTCATGCGCGACATCCTCGCTCAGGCAGGCCAGCATGGCCTCGTTGTCGCCCCGGTTGAAGGCGTCGTAATAGCGCGCCAGCAGCGCGAGCGTTTCGGTCCGGCTCATATGTGTCCTCAGGCGCGGGCGGGCAGCGATTCAATCGCCGCGCGGGCAATGGGCGAGAGCTGCGCATGGTCGGCCGCCAGAATCCCGGCCTTCATACGCGGGTCCCAGAAGTCGACGATATGCTGGCGCGTCTCGCGCACCGCCACCTCCTGCCCTTGAGCGGCAAGATTGGCGGCGATCTGATTGGCCATTTTCACCAGGTGATCGGTGGTGTTCACTCGGCCGCCTCCGCGCTGATGCGCCGCGATTGGGTGGCCTGCGCCTCATATTCGCGCTGCCAGTCGCTCGGCCCATTCGACGGGCTGACCTGCACCGCCGTCACCTTGTATTCCGGGCAATTGGTGGCCCAGTCGCTGTTTTCGGTGGTCACGACATTAGCCTGCGTGTCGGGGTGGTGGAAGGTGGTGTAGACCACGCCCGGCGCCACACGGTCGGTGATTTCGGCGCGCAGGGTGGTTTCGCCCGCGCGGGATGCCAGACGTACCCAGTCGCCGGTTTTCAGGCCCCGGTTTTCAGCGTCGGTCGGGTGGATTTCCAGCACATCCTCGCCATGCCAGATGGTGTTGGGGGTGCGCCGGGTCTGCGCGCCCACATTGTACTGGCTCAGGATGCGGCCCGTGGTCAGCAGCAGCGGATAGCGCGGGCCGGTGCGTTCGTCGGTGGGGATATATTCGGTTACCACGAACTTGCCCTTGCCGCGCACGAAGCCGTCGACATGCATGATCGGGCTGCCCTCGGGCGCCTTGTCGTTGACCGGCCATTGCAGGCTGCCCTCGGCGTCGAGGGCGGCGTGCGACACGCCGGCAAAAGACGGCGTGAGGCGCGCGATCTCGTCCATGATCTGGCTGGCGTGGGTATAATTCCAGTCCAGCCCCATGGCGTTGGCCAGCAATTGCGTGACCTCCCAGTCTTCGTAGCCGTTGGCCGGGTCCATCACGCGGCGCACCATCTGGATGCGGCGCTCGGCATTGGTGAAGGTGCCGGTCTTTTCAAGGAAAGTGCTGCCCGGCAGGAAGACATGGGCGTAATTGGCCGTCTCGTTCAGGAACAGGTCGTGGACGATGACGCAGTCCATCGCCGCAAGGCCGGCCGCCACGTGATGCGTGTTGGGGTCGGACTGCAAAATGTCCTCGCCCTGGATGTAGATGGCGCGGAACGAGCCATCGACCGCCGCATCAAGCATGTTGGGAATGCGCAGGCCCGGCTCGGCATCGAGCGTGACGCCCCATTCCTTCTCGAACAGGGCGCGCGTGTCGCCATCGGCAATGTGGCGATAGCCCGACAATTCGTGCGGGAACGAGCCCATGTCGCACGAGCCCTGCACGTTGTTCTGCCCGCGCAGCGGGTTCACGCCCACGCCGCGCCGGCCGATGTTGCCCGTGGCCATGGCCAGGTTGGCGATGGCCATGACCGTGCTCGAGCCTTGCGAGTGCTCGGTCACGCCAAGGCCGTAGTAGATCGCGCCATTGCCGCCCGTGGCGAACAGGCGGGCCGCCGCGCGCAGGTCTGCTGCCGGCACGCGGGTCACGGCCTCAAGCGCTTCGGGGCTGTTCTGCGGCGCCGAGACGAAGGTCGCCCAGTCCTGATACTCGTCCCAGTCGCAACGCTCGCGGATGAAGGCTTCGGCCGCCAGCCCTTCGGTCACGATGACATGGGCCATGGCGGTCATCACCGCCACATTGGTGCCCGGCTGCAGCGCCAGATGGTGGTCGGCGTTGATATGGGCGCTGTGCACCATGTCGATACGGCGCGGGTCGACCACGATGAGGCGCGCGCCGGCGCGGATGCGCTTCTTCATGCGGCTGGCCACCACCGGGTGCCCGTCGGTCGGGTTGCAGCCGATCAGCAGGAAGGTGTCGACATCCTCGATGCTGTCGAAGTCCTGCGTGCCGGCGCTGGTGCCAAAGGTGGTTTTCAGGCCATAGCCGGTGGGCGAATGGCACACGCGCGCGCAGGTATCGACATTGTTCGAGCCAAAGCCGCCGCGCACGATCTTCTGCACCAGGAAGGCTTCCTCATTGGTGCAGCGCGACGAGGTGATGCCGCCCAGCGCGCGGGCGCCATATTGCGCCTTGATCGCGTTGAGGCGCGCGGCGGTAAAGCCGATGGCTTCCTCCCAGCTCACCTCGCGCCACGGCTCGCTCACCGTCTCGCGGATCATCGGCTTGGTGATGCGGTCGGCGTGGTTGGCATAGCCCCAGGCAAAGCGGCCCTTCACGCAGCTGTGGCCGCGGTTGGCCTTGCCATCCTTCCACGGCACCATGCGGACCAGCTGCTGCCCGCGCATCTCGGCGCGGAAGGTGCAGCCAACGCCGCAATAGGCGCAGGTGGTCACAACCGCGCGCTCGGGCTTGCCGATCTCCTTCACCGCCTTTTCGTTCAGCGTGGCGGTGGGGCAGGCGGCCACACAGGCCCCGCAGGACACGCATTCGGACCCCAGGAAATCATCCGCCTTCTGCCCGGCCGACACTTTCGAGCCAAATCCGCGCCCCTCGATCGTCAGCGCGAAGGTGCCCTGCACCTCCTCGCAAGCGCGCACGCAGCGCGAGCAGACGATGCACTTGCTGGCGTCGAAATCGAAGTACGGGTTCGACGTGTCGGTGGGCAGGGCCAGATGGTTCTCGCCCTGATAGCCATAGCGCACGTCGCGCAGGCCGACCTGCGCGGCGGTGTCCTGCAACTCGCAGTCGTTGTTGGCGCTGCACGTCAGGCAGTCGAGCGGGTGGTCCGAGATGTAGAGTTCCATCACCCCCTTGCGGATCCTGTCGAGCCGCGGGGTCTGGGTTTCCACCTTCATGCCTTCGCGCACGGGGGTGGTGCAGCTGGCCGGCAGGCCGCGCATGCCCTCGATCTCGACCAGGCACATGCGGCACGAGCCGAAAGCCTCGACATTGTCGGTGGCGCACAGCTTGGGGATGGCGCCGCCCACCTCGGCCGCCGCGCGCATCACGCTGGTGCCCTCGGGCACGGTCACATGGCGGCCATCGATGGTCAGGCTGATCGTGGCCTCGCCCCGGCGGGCGGGGGTGCCAAGGTCGGCCTGGGGCGAATACGGCGGCTCATAGCCCATGCGTGTGTCTCCCGATTGTTTTGTACGCTGCGTCGAGATCGGCGGGCGTATTTATATTGGCAGGAATCGATGCGAGTCGCACCGCTTTTGCGCCGACCAGTTCCGCCAGCGCGCGCATTGAATGCTTGGCGCTGGAAAACAGCAGGTCGGCCAGCGGCCCGGCCGCGCTTGTGGGCCACAGCCCCACCACCGGCTGCGCCAGC
>DATMUT010000096.1:0-2137 GCA_035563755.1 Novosphingobium sp. | reverse complement strand
GCGCTCGAGGAAACGCTGGGCGAGGCGCCCGCGCCCGCCATCGCGCTGGCCTTGGCGCAGGCCAAGGCGGGGGCGGTGTGCGCAGGCCATCCCGGCGCGCTGGTGCTGGGGTCTGACTCGCTGGTGGTGGTCAATGGCCGCCGCTTCGACAAGCCCCGCAGCCGAGAGGAGGCCGCCGAACATCTGCGCTTCTTTTCGGGCCAGATAATGGAGCTGCATTCGGCTGCCGCCCTGCTGCGCGATGGCGCTGTGGTGTGGAGCCATGCCGATGTGGCCCGCCTGCATGTGCGCCCCCTCAGCGAGGCGTTCATCGCCGCCTATCTCGGCGCCGAATGGCCCGCGGTTGCCGCCTGCGTTGGCGTGTTCCGCATCGAGGCGCGCGGCATCACCCTGTTCGAGAGGATTGACGGGGCGCATTTCACCGTCTTGGGAATGCCGCTGCTGCCGGTGCTGAACGCGCTGCGCCAGCACGGAGCCTTGCCCGAATGACCGCTTATGCCGAAGTAATTGGCGACCCGATTGCCCAGTCCAAATCGCCGGCCATGCACAATCACTGGCTGGCAGGCCGCGCGATTGATGCCGAATATCGCCACGCCCATGTGCGCGCGCCCGACCTGCCGGCCTATATCGCCGCGCGCCGGGCCGACGGGCTGTGGCGCGGCTGCAATGTGACCATGCCGCACAAGCTGGCGGTCATGCCCCTGCTCGACCGGATCGACGATCTGGCGGCGCAGGTGGGCGCGGTGAACACCGTGGTGCGCGAGGCCGACGGCACGCTGACGGGCTATAACACCGACGTGCCCGGCTTCATGGAGCCGATCCTGGCCGATGGCCTGCCGGTGCGCGGCAAGAACGCGCTGGTGCTGGGGGCTGGCGGGGCTGCGCGGGCGATCATACTGGGGCTGGCGCGGGCGGGCATGCACCTGACGGTGGCCGCGCGCGATCCGGCCAAGGCGCAGGCCATGCTCGACGAACTGGCCCCCAACGAACCCATGCTGGCCGCCGATCTGGCTCGGTTTGCGCGGGGCGGCAATGGCGGGTTCGATCTGGTGGTCAACGCCAGCCCGCTGGGCATGGTGGGCAATCCGCCGCTGGCCTTCGACCTGAGCCATGTGGCGCGCGGGGGGACGGTCTATGACATCATCACCGCCCCGCTCGACACGCCCTTGCTGGTGGGCGCGCGGGGGCTGGGCCTGCGGGTGATCGACGGGTTGGCCATGCTGATCGGGCAGGCGGACGTGGCTTTTGCCCACTTTTTTGGCGTGGCGCCCGACCGCTCTGATGGCGACTTTGCCCTGCGCGCGCTGCTGACGGCCAAGGCGGCGGGATAAGCGTGGTGAGCGGGCCTTTCATCCTGGGCCTGACCGGCTCGATCGGCATGGGCAAATCGGCGGTGACGGCGATGTTGCGCGACCTGGGCGTGGCCGTGTTCGACGCTGATGCCACGGTGCGCGCGCTGCAGGGGCCGGGCGGCGCGCTGTTGCCGGCCATCGAGGCGGCCTTTCCGGGCACGACCGGGCCGCAGGGCGTGGACCGGGCAAAGCTGGGCGCGGCGGTGTTTGGCGACGTGACGCGCCTGGCCCGACTCGAGGGAATCGTGCACCCGGCTGTTGCGGCCGCGCGCGAGTCGTTTCTCGACTCGCACAAGGGCGCTGCGCTGGTGGTGTTTGACGTGCCCCTGCTGTTCGAAAAAGGCGGCTGGGAGGCGGTTGACGCAGTGGCGGTGGTCTCGGCGCCGGCCGATGTGCAAAGGGCGCGGGTGCTGGCGCGGCCGGGCATGACGCCCGAAAAATTCGAGGCGATTCTGGCACTTCAGATGCCTGACGCCGAAAAGCGGGCCCGCGCGACCCATGTGATCGACACCGGCGTGCCGCTCGATCAGACCCGCGCGCAGGTGGCTGCGCTGGTTGCCCGCCTGGGCAAGGCAGATGGTGGATAAAATCGTTCCATTTCCCCTTGCCACCCCGGCGAGCGAGGTCAATAACCATCAAAATGCGTGAGATCATCTTCGATACCGAAACCACGGGACTGGACCCGAAGACCGGCGACCGGCTGGTCGAAATCGGCTGCATCGAGATGGTCAACCGGGTGCTGACCGGCGAAACCTTCCACGCCTATTTCAACCCCGAACGCGACA
>DATMUT010000095.1:0-4773 GCA_035563755.1 Novosphingobium sp. | reverse complement strand
CAACGCTCGATTCCTTGAGGTGGCGCACCGAGGCCAGCACACCCGCCACCAGCACAGGCGAAAGCGAGGTGGTGAAGATGAAGCCCGGCGCGTAGGAGCGGATCACGTCGATGATGCGCGTGTCGGCGGCGATATAGCCGCCCATCACGCCAAACGCCTTGCCCAGCGTGCCCTCGATGATGTCGATGCGGTGCGCGGCATTGTCGCGGTCGGTGATGCCGCCGCCGCGCGGGCCATACATGCCCACCGCGTGCACCTCGTCGATGTAGGTGAGGGCGTTGTACTTCTCGGCCAGGTCGCAGATGGCGTGGATGGGGGCGATGTCGCCGTCCATCGAATAGACCGACTCGAAAGCGATCAGCTTGGGCAGCGACGGGTCGGTCGCGGCCAGCAG
Organism: Novosphingobium sp.; assembly: GCA_035563755.1. Lineage (GTDB taxonomy): Bacteria > Pseudomonadota > Alphaproteobacteria > Sphingomonadales > Sphingomonadaceae > Novosphingobium. The sequence goes on along the minus strand of DATMUT010000095.1, from coordinate 4,379 downwards.
CTCTTCAAGATGCTCGACGTCATTGTGCCGCCACACGCGCTTTTCGGCGCCCGAATTGCGGATGCCGGCAATCATGCTGGCGTGGTTCAGCTCGTCGGAAAAGATCACGCAGCCCGGCAGGATCTTGGCCAGCGTCGAGAGCGTCGCATCGTTCGAGACATAGCCCGAGGTGAACAGCAGCGCCCCGTCCTTGCCATGCAGGTCGGCCAGCTCGCGCTCGAGATCGATGTGATAGTGCGTGTTGCCGCCAATGTTGCGCGTGCCGCCAGATCCGGCGCCCACGTCGTGCAGCGCCTCCTCCATGGCGGCGATCACCTTGGGGTGTTGCCCCATCGCCAGATAGTCGTTCGAGCACCACACGGTGATCGGCTTGGGGCCGTTGTGCCCGGCAAAACAGCGCGCGTTGGGGTAGGCCCCCTTGTTACGCAGAATGTCGATAAACACACGGTAGCGCCCCTCGGTGTGGAGACGCTGGATCGCCTGGTCGAAAATCTGATCGTAGTTCACTGGCAACATGTCCTGCTTGGCGACCCTCTGTGGGGATCTGCCGCCCGCTGCCACATAAACGAGTTGCATTAATATGACCAGCATCAAAGACGCGTATTGTTCCCAAGAACGATAGCTGAAAATACCCGGTTTATCTGCATTTCAGGCCGGGTAGCCGGCGACATTTTTTGCTTTGCCGGCGCGACTCAGAACAGCGCCACCCGGCTCAGCCCCTGCGCGGCCAGCGCCGGGCCCAGCGCGTCCAGCCCGCTATCGCCGGTGAACAGCGCCAGATCGCCCTCGCGCCGGCGCATGGGCTGGCCGGCGGTCAGATGCGCGATCCGCCGCGCGATGCCCTCGGCCCCGTCGATAAAGCGCACGCCCGGCCCGAACGCCTCGGCCAACTCGTCGATCAGCAGCGGGAAATGCGTGCAGGCCAGCACCACCGTGTCGATGGCATCGCCGCCGGGTTGGGCGCGCAGCCCCTCCACCGCATGGGCAATGGCGGCCGGGTCCACCGCCTCGCCGCGCAGCTTGGCCTCGGCCGCGCCCACCAGTTCGGGCGCGCCATAGCGCAGCAGCGTCTTGCCGCGGGCAAATTCGTGCTCCAGCCGGTCGACATAGGCCTGGCGGATGGTGGCCTGCGTGCCTAGCAGGCCGATCACCCCGCTCTGCGTCATGGCGGCGGCCGGCTTGATGGCGGGCACCGTGCCCACGATCGGCACCTCGAGCACCTCGCGCACGCTGGCCAGGGCAATGGTGCTGGCCGTGTTGCAGGCAATGCACACCAGCCTTGGCCGGAACCGCTCGGTCATGCGCCCCAGCAGGCCCGACACGCGCGCGGCAATCTGCGCCTCGCTTTTCTCGCCATAGGGCAGGCCGGCGGTGTCGGCGGCATAGATGACCGGCGCATCGGGCAGCGCGCGGCGCAATGCGGCCAGCACCGTCAGCCCGCCCACGCCCGAATCGAACAGCAGCACAGGCGCTGCCGGGTCGATAGCGGGCTGCTGGGCTGATGGGGCAGGGGCTGGCTGGGGAGAGGCAAGGCTGGTCATTGCCTGCCTTGTAACCGCCCGCTGTGCGAAAGAAAACGCATCGGGCCGGGGCGTGCAAGAAATTGCCCGGCCGGTGCGAAGGGTTAGACAAAACCGCCCGCGCGGCTAAAGGACGATGCAGGTTCGGACAGGATGCGCGCAGTGGCCTTGGCCGCGCGCAGATGAGGGTGCAGGCATGTCTCTGGTTGTGGCGGGTGTGGTTGGCTATGCGCTGGGTTCGGTGCCCTTTGGCCTGCTGCTGACGCGGTTGACGGGCGCGGGCGACCTGCGCTCGATCGGGTCGGGCAATATTGGCGCGACCAATGTGCTGCGCACCGGGCGCAAGGGGCTGGCCGCGGCCACGTTGCTGCTCGATGCGGGCAAGGGTTCGGCGGCGGTGTGCATTGCCCGCCTGCTGCCCCACGGCGTGTTTCCCGATGGCAGCGACGGGGTGACGGCGCTGGCGCTGGCGGGCGCTGTGGGGGCGATGGTGGGCCATTGCTTCCCGGTGTGGCTGAAGTTTCGCGGCGGCAAGGGCGTGGCCACCATGCTGGGCGTGGCGCTGGGGCTGGCATGGCCGGTGGGCGTGGTGTGCCTGCTGGCATGGCTGGGCTGCTTTCGCCTGTCGCGCATTTCCTCGGTTGGCGGCATGAGCGCGGCGGTCGCAGCGCCGCTGGCCGCGCTGGCGCTGGGCCATGCCAATATGGCGCCGGTGCTGGCCGCTCTGGCGGCGCTGGTGCTGTATCAGCATCGCGCGAATATTGCCCGCTTGCGCAACGGCACCGAGCCGCGCGTGGGGGGCAAGAAGGGGTGAGCAACCCCGGCCTGACCCGCGCCGAGGGCATTGCCCGGCTGCGCCTGTGGCGCTCGGCCGGGGTGGGCGGGGCCACCTATCTGCAATTGCTGGGCGAACATGGCTCGGCGCAGGCGGCGCTGGCGGCCTTGCCGGCCATCATGGCGGATGGGGGCAAGCGCTGGGCGGCCGCCCCTGCCGAGCAGATCGAGGCCGAGATGGCGGCTGTGCGCGCGGCGGGCGCTCGCTACATTTTCCATGATTCGCCCGACTATCCGCCCATGCTGGCGCTGGCCGCGGGCGCGCCACCCATTCTGATGGCGCGCGGACGGATCGAGCTGGCCTGGCTGCCGGCTGTGGCGCTGGTGGGCGCGCGCAACGCCTCTGCCGCCGGCATGCAGATCGCGCGCGACATGGCCCGCGACCTGTCGGGGCAGGGCTATGCGGTGGTCTCGGGGCTGGCGCGGGGCATCGATGCGGCAGCCCATGTGGGCGCCATGGCCGCGCACGAGGGGGCTGGCACGGTGGCGGTGCTGCCCGGCGGCATCGACAGCGCCTATCCGCCCGAACACGCAGCGCTGATGGACGAGATTGCCGGCAGCGGGCTGCTGCTGGCGGTGGCCCCGCCGGGCACGGCGCCCACCACGGGGCATTTCCACGCGCGCAACCGGGTGATCGCCAGCCTTTCGCTGGGGGTGGTGGTGGTCGAGGCGGCGGCGCGGTCGGGTGCGCTTGCCACGGCGCGCGCGGCGGTCGAGGATGGGCGCGAGGTGATGGCTGTGCCCGGTTCGCCGCTCGATGCGCGGTGCCATGGCAGCAATCGGTTGATTCACGATGGCGCGCTGCTGGTGCAGGACGCGCAGGATGTGATCGAACAGGTCGCGCCGCTGATTGGCGGCATGCCGGCCATGCCGGCCCGGCCTGTGGCGCCTGTCCGGCCTGTGGCACCCGCGCGCGCCGCCGTGCCCGCTGCCCCGACGGCCCAGGCTTTGCCCGATCGCATCGTCGCGCTGCTGGGCGTGGCGCCGGTGGCGGTGGACGAGATCCTGCGCCAGTGCGGTGCCAGTGCTGATGCGGTGCAGCAGGCGCTGGTCGATCTCGAGCTGGACGGGCTGGTCGTGCGCCATGCTGGCGGTCGCATTGGCCGGTCAGTGTGATGGCCGCGTGTTTCTGACAAAAGCAGGGCCTTGACGCAGGTGCACACTGGCGGCCACCCTCGCGCGTACGTATAGGCGAGGGTGTGGGGGCCGTTCCCGGCTTCCCGCGTTAGCGCCTTCCATCGCCGTTCCACCGAGAGATCACCGACAGGCCCATGCAGCTCGTAATCGTCGAATCGCCCGCCAAGGCCAAGACCATCGAGAAATATCTCGGCAAGGATTACAAGGTTCTGGCCAGCTATGGCCATGTCCGCGACCTGCCGCCCAAAGACGGTTCGGTGCGCCCGGACGAGGACTTTGCGATGGACTGGGAGCTGTATGGCGACAAGCAATCGCGCGTGCGCGAAATCGCCGAGGCGGCCAAGGGCGCCGATCGACTGATCCTGGCGACTGACCCTGATCGCGAGGGCGAGGCGATTTCCTGGCATGTGCGCGAATTGCTGGCCAAGCGGCGCGTGCTGCCCAAGGCGGTCGAGCGGGTGACGTTCAACGCCATCACCAAGGATGCCGTGACCACCGCGATGAAGCATCCGCGCGAGCTGGATCAGGACCTGATCGACGCTTACCTTGCGCGCCGGGCGCTCGATTATCTGTTCGGCTTCACCCTCTCGCCGGTGCTGTGGCGCAAGCTGCCCGGCGCCAAGTCGGCCGGCCGCGTGCAGTCGGTGGCGCTGCGCCTGATCGTCGAGCGCGAGCGCGAGATCGAGAGCTTCAAACCCCAGGAATACTGGCAGGTTCTGGCCCGCCTGATGCACGATGGCACCGAGTTTCCGGCCCGTCTGGTGCGGTTCGAGGGGCAGAAGCTGGACAAGCTGAGCCTTGGCGAGGAAGGCATTGCGATGCGCGCCAAGGCCGCCGTCGAGGCGGGCGCCTTCCGCGTGGAGGAGGTCGAGACCAAGCCGCTGCGCC
>DATMUT010000094.1:0-5353 GCA_035563755.1 Novosphingobium sp. | reverse complement strand
TATATCGGCGCGCCCTATGTCGAGCGGCGCGGGCCGGCCAACCCCTCGCAGCTGTTTGGCGCGACCTACCATTCCGCGCCCTATCTGGCCGACGACCTGTTCCTGTTCGACGGCAATTCCAACCAGGTCGTCTATATCGTGCCCTCGCGCCAGCTGGTCATCCTGCGCACGGGCGAGAAACCGCTGGCCAAGCCGGAATGGGACAATGCCAAATTGCCCAACCTGTTGCTGGGCGCGATGGCGAAATAGCCGCGCCCGCGCCTATCGCGCGAACACGATGTCCGAGGCCTGATCCACCCCCAGCGACTGCACCGTGGCCCCCACCGCGCCGCTGGCCGGATCACGGCTGAACACCATAACCGCGTGGCTGCGCTGGTTGGCCACCAGCACGAAGCGGCCATCGGGCGAGAAGGCGAATTCGCGCGGTTCCTGCCCCTCGACCGGGCGGCGGTCGACCAGGCGCAGCGCGCCAGTCTCGGGCGAGACGGCAAAGGTGACGAGCTGGTTGTCGGTGCCGCGATCGGTGACAGACAGGAAGCGGCCATCGGGCGAGACATGCAGCGCGGCCGCGCCCACCTTGCCCTGAAAACCGGGCGGGGCCAGCGCGACCACCTGCCGCAGCGTCAGCCGCCCCTCGGCATAGTCGAGCACAGCCACTTGCCCTGCCATTTCGAGCGTCACGTAGGCATGCCGCCCGTCTGGCGCAAACACCAGATGGCGCGGGCCCGAGCCTGCGGGCAGCTCGATGAAGGGCTGGCCTGTTACCGCGCTGAGCGGGGCTTCACGCTGCGCCGGGTCATAGCGATAGGCATAGATGCGGTCGGCCCCCAGATCCTGCGCGAAGACATAACGGCCATCGGGCGAGGAGACGACCGAATGGACATGGGGCGAGGCCTGACGCTCGGGGTTGACCATGCTGGCGCGGTGCGTCTTGACCTGCGTGACCGGGCCGAGCGCGCCATTGCGCGCCACCGGCAGCACCGCCAGCGTGCCGCCCGGATCGGCCGACACCGCGTAATTGGCCACGAACAGATAGCGCCCGTCGTGGCTCAGGCTGGCATGCGTGGGTTCTGCCCCCAGCGAGGCGGCGCGGTTGATCGGGGTCAGCCGCCCCTTGGCCGGGTTGATCCGCCAGGCCGAGACGCGCCCCACCGGATCGCGCTGACCCTGCCCGTTCTCGTTCACCGCATACAGTCGCCGATGGTCGCTCGAGAGCACCAGCCACGAGGGGTTCTCGGCCTTGACCACCTGCACGGGCGAGGGGCTGATCTGCCCGCTCTGCGTGTTGAAGCTGTAAAGGTAGATGCCCTTGCTCTGCCCGCCGGTATAGGTGCCAATCAGCAGCGGTACGGTTGTGGCGGATGCGGCATGCCGGGCGGCGGCCGGGCTGGCAATGGCAATTGCGCTGGCCATCAGGCCGGCCAGAACTTTGGAACCCATGATGCGACCCTTGTGCTTGCAGCGCTGGCACAAGTGTCGCCTTGGGCGGCCCCCGTCAAGCCGTGGCGGCCCTTTCGCGCAGGGCAGGGATCAGCTCTTGCCCGAATGCGCGCACATCGGCCAGAGGATCGAAGCCACTGATAAGAAAGCGCCGCACCCCCAGCGCATGATAGGCCATCAGCGCCTCGACCACCGTCTCGACCGTGCCGACCAATGCGCTGGCCGCCTTGCGAAAGCCGGTGGCATGGGCAATGCCGGTCCACAGGCAGCTGTCCTGGATCAGCCCGCGCGCGGCCATTTCGGCCAGTCGCGCCGAAGGGCCAAGGTCGCCGATCATCTGCCCTTGCTGGGCCATGGCGGCAACGGCGCCGGTCACATCGGCCAGCACCTCGTCGGCGCGCGCCCATGCCTGCGCCTCGCTTTGGCCCAGAATGATGCGGGTCGAGAGGCAGAAATCGGGGTTGCGGCCATGGCGGGCGGCCTGTTCCTGCACGGCGCCAATCAGCGCGGCGCTGCGCTCGAGCGGTTCGATGCCAAAGGCGTAGATGTCGGCATGGGCGCCAGCAATGGCCAGCGCCTCGGGCGAGGTGCCGCCAAAGGAAACAGGGATTTGCCCCGCAGCGGGCACCACCGTGGAATGGGCGCCGCGCAGGCGGTAGAAATCGCCATCGTGGTCAAAGGTCTCGCCCTGCCACATGCGGCGCAGCAGTTCGATATATTCGCCCGACCGGCGATGCCGCTCGGCCTTGGTCAGAAAGTCGCCGTCGGCCTGCGTCTCGATGTCGCTGGGGGCCGAGATGACATGCACCTGTACGCGGCCTTGCGCATCGGCGCTCATCCTGTCGAGTGTGGCCAGCGCGCGGGCGGCAAAGCTGGGGGCCATCACGCCGGGGCGATGCGCGACCATGAAGCGCAAGCGCTGCGTCCATGCCGACAGGTGCGAGGCAAAGATCAGGCCGTCGGGCCATGTCGCCGCCTTGGCGATCAGCACACGGTCAAAGCCGGCCGTCTCGAAGGCTTGCGCCAGCTCGCGGATGAAGGCCGGGTCGATCTCGCCCATGGGCCGCGGACGCGCTTCGGAACTGTCGCGGTGGGTGAAGGTGCCGATGATCTCGATACTCATGCCGCAGCTCCCTTGGCCGCAGCTCCCTTGGCCGGTGCATCCGTGGCAGGCGCCTGCGGGCGGGCCGGCAGGCGGTAGAAGAACAGCAGGATCGAGATCGAGGCCACATAGGTGCAGGCCGGCAGCACGCTCATCGACAGGCGCACAGCCCCCACCGCCGCGGCCGATTGCACCACCGCCCCGCCCACCGACGCGCGATAGCCCGCAAGGCTCATGAGGATGCCCACCAGGAAGGGCGCGATGGCAAAGGCCGCCTTCTGGAAGAACTCGAAGAGGGCGGCATACACGCCCTCGCGGCGCAGGCCGGTGCGGTGGTAGTCATGCTCGATGGCGTCGGGCAGCATGGCCAGCGTCATCATCAGCCCGCCGGTGGTGGCAAAGCCGGCCATGATGCCGCGCAGGTCGAACAGGATAGCCGGTTCCGCCGGCGAGCACACATACCAGCTCAGCCCATTGAGGCCCGTGAGCGCCAGGGCGACGATGCAGATGCGCTCCTTGGCGCCGCCGCGCGCGATGCGCCGCCACAGCGGCACGCAGACCATGCCCGTCACCGCGCTCAGCAGGGCAAAGCGGGCCATGCCCCCTTCGCCGCGCCCGGCCACGTCACGCATGAAGAACAGGCCCGCCGCCCCTTGCGAGGCGGTGGCCAGATAGCCGCACAGCTTGACCCCCAGCAGCGCCAGAAACGGCCGGTTGCCCGCAATCGAGGACAGCGCGGCAAGCCTGTCCTTCATCGTTGGCCTGGCGGGCGTTGCCACCTGCGCCTCGGGCATGGTTTCGCGCGCGCCATAGGTCAGTGCGGCGGTTGCCCCCATGGTGGCGGTCACGAACGCGGCCATGACCAGGCCCATGGTCAGATAGGCGTGGCTGCTGCCATGCCCCAGCGCCACCAGCGCGGGCGCGGCCGAGGCGCCCACCAGCCCGGCGGCCTGAATGAAGAAGGTACGCCACGCCATCAGCGTCGTGCGGCCCTCGTAGCTGGTGGTCATTTCCGAGGCCATGGCAGAGGCGGGAATGGCAAAGGCGGAATAGCCGGTGAACAGCACCGCCAGCTCGACCAGGATCTGCGCCGAGGTGGCCTTCTCGCTGGCGAACAGTGGTGGCAGGAACAGCGCCCCAAGCCCCACGCCGCCCAGCACCGCGCCCAGCGCCATCCACGGCCGCCGCCGCCCCCAGCGCGAGCGCGTGCGATCGCTGGCATTGCCGATCAACAGGTCGGCAATGCCGTCATAGGCCCGCGCCAGCAGCATGAGCGAGCCAGCCACCGCCGGGGCGATGCCCAGATGCGCCACCATGAAATACAGGAACAGCGCGTTGACGATGTAGAGGATGGTCGTGCTGCCGGCAGAGCCGACTGCCCAGCCGGCCTGGAGCCTGACGGACAGGGGCGCCTCGTCGGCTTTGGCGCGCGGGGCGGCTTGTGCATTTGCCGATAGGGTGGCGGCCGACATGCGTACTCCTTCTGCATGGCTGCGGGGTGTTCATTTGGCGGCAAGAGCGCACGGCTGGCCAATGCAATGTGGCCCCTCATCCATGCAGGAATTCTATGGCGCCCTATTGCTCTGTCGATAGGGCAGGGGCGCTGGGTGTCCCATGCGGTCTATGTATGGCAGTGCTGCATCTTTGCATTGGGAAGCTGGGCTGCTGCTGGCGATAGTAAGGGGATGAACGCATCCTTGCCCACAGAGTCAGCCAAATTGTTCCATCGCAGGATTTGGCGCATCGCGGCGTGTTTTGTGCTGATTGTGGTGCTGGCAGCGGCGGGCTGGGCTGCGCTGGCCTTGGCGGGCGCCTTCTCGATAAGCCTGCCCGAATTGCGCGCCCGCTATGGCACGCCGGCCTCGCGCTATGTGATGGTCGATGGCGTCGAGCTGTCGCTGCGCGATGAGGGGCCGCGAACCGTCGATGGGCAGGACGCGCCGGTGTTGATGCTGATCCACGGGCATTACCAGTCGCTGCGCCTGTGGGACGCATGGGCGGGGCCTTTGGCGCGCCACATGCGGGTCATTCGCATCGACATGCCGCCCTATGGCCTGTCTGGCCCTGACCCCTCGGGCCGCTACAGCCCGCAGCGGGTCGAGCAGTTGATCGAGCGGCTGGCCGCGCAAATGCACCTGCGCCACTTTGCCATTGGCGGCATCAGCACCGGCAGCGCCATTGCCATGCGCTATACGCTGGCGCATCCGGGGCAGATCGACCGGCTGGTGCTGGTCAATGCGCCGCTGGTGCCCATTGCGCCTTCGATGCAGCCCAAATCCTCGTGGGTCATGACGCAGCTGGAAAGCTGGGTGTTCCGGCCCATCTGGCGGCCGCGCTGGTTCTACGCCTATCTGCTGCGCCGCCTGTTTGCCGATCCGGCCCGCGTTACCCCGGCGCTGATCGACGAGACCTATGATATGCACCGCAAGCCCGGCAATGCCGCCACGCTCGACACATTCACCCGCGCATTGCGGTTCGAGGCGAAGGATTATGGCCGCCGCTCGACCTCTACCAGCGCGCAACTGGCGCAGGTGAAGGTGCCAACGCTGGTGCTGTGGGGCGGGGCGGGCACGATGCTGCCGGTGTCGGTGGGGTGCCGGGTGGCGGCAACGCTGGCCGGGGCGCCGCATCGGCTGGTGGTTTATCCGGGCGCGGGGCATTTCCTGCCCATGGAGGCGCCGCAGGCCGCCGGCGACATTGCCGCCTTCATGGCCACGCCTGCCGCGCAGGTTGGCGGCGTTGCCAATACGCGGTGCCCGGCATGAGGTGGGCTGCCCTGCTCGCGGCGGCTGTTGCGCTTGCCGCCGTGCC
>DATMUT010000093.1:0-4238 GCA_035563755.1 Novosphingobium sp. | reverse complement strand
GAGGCGGCGAGCCAGTCGGGCGCAAGGCCGGTCGAGATGTCCTCGACCCTGAGGTGATCGAGCGCCAGGCCTAGCTCTGGCCAGGCAAAGCGGCGGCGCTTCTCGTCCGACTGGGCAAGGGGCAGCACGATCAGACGGCGGTTGACCTTCTGGCGCCAGTTCATGCGGGCGGTGTTCTCCTGCCCGACATAGCAGCCCTTGGTAAACGACACGCCGTTCAGCTCGACCGCATTGCATTCCAGCCATAGCGTGTCGGCCAGCTCGGCCCCCTCGGCCACGCCCAGCGACAGGCGGTGGGCAAGCCAGGCCGCATCGGCAGCAACGCTGTCGGCCGGGGCAATCCACCGCCAGCCAAGCGCTGGCAGGCGCGGGTCGGGCGTGGCGCCGGGCACTTCGCTCGCGCTCCAGTGCGCGGCCAGCGCGGGATCGCGGGCAATGGCAATGGGGCGGCGCAGGCGATACATCGACAGGCGCTTGACCAGCGCATCGGCCGCCGTCGCCTCGACATCGAGAAGAACATCGGCGCCATCGGCCCAGACGATGAAGTCGAACAGGACCTTGCCCTGCGGACTGAGCAGGGCGGCATAGGCCGGAAGCGCGCCCAGCACGACATCATTGGTCACCAGCCCTTGCAGGAAGGTGCGGGGGTCGTCCTGGCCGTCAGTGGCCGAAAGGCGCAGAATCGCGCGGGTCGCTAGCGTGGTCATGGCCGGTACATGGGCGCGCGGCGGCAAAATTGAAAGGGCCTGCCGTGCCGCCTGGCGCAACGGCTTTGCGCATTTTCCTACCCCTTGGCGCCCAAGCTGTGGCAAAGCATCCACATGACCCAGACTCCCCAAACCACCCCCGAACTCGTCCTGACCAACGGCACCGTGCACACGCCCAGCGGCCCTGTTCAGGCAGACGTTGCCGTGCGCGACGGCAAGATCATCGGCATCGGCAGCTATCCCGATGCGGCGCGGCGCATCGACTGCACCGGCCTTGATGTGCTGCCCGGCGTGATCGACAGCCAGGTCCATTTCCGCGAGCCGGGCCTCGAGCACAAGGAAGACCTCGAAAGCGGCAGCCGCGCGGCGGTGCTGGGCGGCATTACCGCCGTGTTCGAGATGCCCAACACCAACCCCAACACCGACAGCTCGATGCGCGTGCACGACAAGCTGGAGCGCGCGCACCATCGCATGTGGTGCGACCATGCCTTCTATGTGGGCGCCACGGCCGACAACGCCGAGCATCTGGCCGAACTGGAGCGCATTCCCGGCACCGCCGGCGTCAAGATCTTCATGGGCGCCTCGACCGGCAGCCTGCTGGTGGCCGAGGACGCGCAGCTGGCCCGTGTGCTGGCCCATGGCGTGCGCCGCGTGGCGATCCATGCCGAGGACGAGGCCCGCATGAACGCGCGCAAGGACATGCGCGTCGAGGGCGACCCGTCGAGCCATCCGGTGTGGCGCGACGATGAGAGCGCGATGCTGGCCACGCAGCGCATCCTGCGCCTGGCGCGCGCGGCCCGCCGGCCTATCCACATCCTGCACGTGACCACCCCGGCCGAGCTGGAGGTGATCGCGCAGAACCGCGACATCGCCACCTGCGAGGTGACGCCCCAGCATCTGACGCTGGCCGCCGAGGAGGCCTATCCGCGCCTGGGCACCTATGCGCAGATGAACCCGCCCATCCGTTCGGGCGCGCACCGCGACGGGCTGTGGCACTGGCTGCGTCAGGGCATTCCCGACGTGCTGGGCAGCGACCATGCGCCCCACACGATCGAGGAAAAGAGTAAGCCCTATCCCGCCTCGCCCTCGGGCATGCCGGGCGTGCAGACGCTGCTGCCGCTCATGCTCGATCATGTGCTGAACGGGCGCATGACGCTGGCGCGGCTGATCGACATGACCAGCGCGGGCGTGCAGCGCGTGTTCGGCCTGCAGGCCAAGGGGCGCATCGCGGTGGGCTATGATGCCGACTTCACCGTGGTTGACCTGAAGGGCCAGTTCACCGTGACGGACGACTGGCTCGACAGCCGCTGCGGCTGGTCGCCGTTCACCGGCATGGAGCTGAAGGGCCGCGTGCTGGGCACGATCATCCGCGGCCATCAGGTGATGTGGGAGGCCGAACTGGCCAATGCCGCCGTTGGCGAGCCGCTGCGTTTTGCCGGCGCGCTGTAAGGGCTGAATACAAAGGGAGCGCGAGGGGGTTGCCTTCGCGCTCCTTGTTCTTTGCGGGATGGCCGGCGCTTACACCACCTCGTCGGGGTGCAGCACGCAGGCATGGCCACCTTCGGTTTCGACCTGAAAGGTGGCGTGGCCGATGCTGAAGTCGTGCGCCAGCTCGTGCGCCAGCTCATGCAGGAAGGCGTCGCCCGGATGGCCCGCCGGCATGACCAGATGCGCGGTCAGGGCGGTTTCGGTGGTGCTCATGGGCCAGATGTGCAGGTCGTGCACCGCTGCAATGCCCGCCCGTTCGCTCAGGAAGGCGCGCACCGCTTCGTGATCGATGCTGTCGGGCACGGCCTGCAGGCCCAGCCGCGCCGCCTCGCGCAGCAGCGACCAGCTGCCCATGCCGATGATGATCGTGATGACCAGGCTGGTGACAGGGTCGATCCAGCTCTGCCCGGTCCACAAGACCAGCGCGCCCGCCACGACGACCCCTGCCGAGACCAGTGCGTCGGCCAGCATGTGCTGGAAGGCGGCGCGCAGGTTGATGTCTTCCTTGCTGCCGCGGGCAAACAGCATGGCCGAGGCGCCGTTCACCACGATGCCGGCCGCCGCCACGACCATCATGGTCAGCCCGTGCACCGGCTGGGGCGAGGCAAGGTTGCGCAGCGTCTCGACCAGAATCGCCCCCAGCGCCACCCACAGCAGCGCCGCATTGGCCAGCGCCGCCAGGATGGACGAGCCCTTCAGCCCATAGGTAAAGCGGGCCGATGGCGGGCGCTTGGCCAGAATGCTGGCGCCCCATGCCAGCAGGATGGTCAGCACGTCCGACAGATTGTGCCCGGCATCGGCCAGCAGCGCGACCGAATCGCCCCATATGCCGGCTGCCACCTCGACCACCACAAAGCCCAGATTGAGTGCCACGGTGGTGGCAAATACGCCGCTGTGCACGCTGTCGGGCGCGGGATGGTGGTGATGGTGGCCATGCCCGTGGCCGTGCCCGTGGCTATGCCCATGACTGTGCCCGTGCCCGTGGCTATGCCCATGACTGTGCCCGTGGGGCGCATGCGCGGCATGGGGTTGGGCGCCGTGATCGTGGGGGTGATGGTGGCCAATGCCCATGTCTGCGGCGTCCGTCTCTGCTGCGTTGCACAAATGTCGCACTTGCGAAGAAAGTCACCTACCGCATTTTCCCTTGGTCGAGAAGGCCCCGCAACTGCGGATGGCGACGTCATAAATTTACAATAGTGTCAGTTAAGTGTCGCAATCGGCTGCGAATGCCGCCCCGCGGTTCGGACCACCGGGCCGGGCGTCATCGCGGACCATCCGGCCGTCTCAGGGGCAATCTGAGAGGCGGCCGATGGAGATTACCCGCAATGTCGTCTCTTTATAATGACATGCAGGGGCATCGAGCATGCGTAAAATGAATCGGGTCGCTTTTGCGGCTAGCACTCTTGCGATCGCGGGGGCCTTCGTGGCCAGCCCCGCTTTCGCCCAGTCGACCGGCTCGGTCGACTTCGAAAACACCATCGTTGTGAGCGGCGTGGGGCAGAAGGCGGTTAACGGCGTTGACCTGCCCGCGACCCCCAAGGCCAAGCAGGTGCTGGATCAGGCGTTCATCTCGCGCGCGATTCCGGGCCAGTCGATCAACGACACGATCGGCATGATCCCGGGCGTGGCCAGCTTCAACGCCGACCCCTTCGGTTCCTCGGGCGGCAAGCTGTACATCCGCGGCTTCGACAACACGCGTATCTCGGAAACGTTTGACGGCATGCCGCTCAACGACACCGGCGGCTATGCGCTCTATTCCAACCAGATGCTTGACCCCGAGCTGATCGACCAGGTGAACGTCAACCTGGGCACCACCGATGTTGACAGCCCGACCGCCTCGGCCACGGGTTCGACGGTGAACTACCGCTCGCGCAACCCCACCGAGGATTTCCACGCGCGCATCGTTGGTTCGGCCGGCGAATATGGCTTCATGCGTATCTTCGGCGTGATCGACACCGGCAACCTGACCAAGTCGGGCCTGCGCGCGTGGGTCTCGGCCAGCAGCTCGACCAACAACCTGTTCTCGGGCGTGTCGAACGGCGG
>DATMUT010000092.1:0-2724 GCA_035563755.1 Novosphingobium sp. | reverse complement strand
GTGCTGATCTACATGCCGATGGTGCCCGAGGCGGCGTTTGCGATGCTGGCCTGCGCCCGCATCGGCGCGATCCACTCGATCGTGTTCGCCGGCTTCAGCCCCGAGGCGCTGGCCGGCCGGGTCGAGGATTGCGGCAGCCGCATCATCCTGACCTCTGACGAGGGCCTGCGCGGCGGCAAGAAGGTGCCGCTGAAGAAGAACGTCGACGCAGCGCTCGACCATGTGAGCGTGGACACCGTCATCGTCCTCAAGCGCACCGGCGCCGACGTGCCGATGGTCGAGGGCCGCGACATCGACTGGCACACCGCCGTTGCCGCCGCCAGCACCGACTGCCCGCCCGAGGAAATGAACGCGGAAGACCCGCTGTTCATCCTCTACACCTCGGGTTCGACCGGCAAGCCCAAGGGCGTGCTGCACACCACCGGCGGCTACAGCGTGTGGGCGTCGATGACGCACCAGTACGTGTTCGATTACCGCCCCGGCCAGATCTACTGGTGCGCGGCCGACATCGGCTGGGTCACGGGCCATTCCTATGTGGTCTATGGGCCGCTGATGAACGGCGGCACCACCGTCATGTTCGAGGGCGTGCCCAACTTCCCCGATGCCAGCCGTTTCTGGCAGGTGGTCGACAAGTTTGGCGTCGAGATCTTCTATGGCGCCCCCACGGCCCTGCGCGCCCTGATGCGCGAAGGCGACGAGTGGGTGCACAAGACCAGCCGCAAGTCGCTGCGCCTGCTGGGCAGCGTGGGCGAGCCGATCAACCCCGAGGCGTGGGAATGGTATCACCGCGTCGTGGGCGAGAACCGCTGCCCCATCGTCGACACCTGGTGGCAGACCGAAACGGGCGGCGTGATGATCAGCCCCCTGCCCGGCGCCACGGCGCTTAAGCCGGGCAGCGCCACGCGCCCCATGTTCGGCGTGCGCCCGGTGCTGCTCGACAATGACGGCACCGTGATGGAAGGGCCGGGCGACGGCTGCCTTGTCATCGCCGACAGCTGGCCCGGCCAGATGCGCGGCGTCTGGGGCGACCCCGAGCGCTTCTTCGCCACCTATTTCACCACCTTTGCCGGCTATTACTTCACCGGCGACGGCTGCCGCCGCGACGAGGATGGCTATCACTGGATCACCGGCCGCATCGACGATGTCATCAACGTCTCGGGCCACCGGATGGGCACGGCCGAGATCGAATCGGCGCTGGTCGCGCATGAACACGTGGCCGAGGCCGCGGTCGTGGGCATGCCGCACGAGATCAAGGGCCAGGGCATCTACGCCTATGTGACGACCAACGCCGATGTCGAACCCGACGATGCGCTGCGCAAGGCGCTGATCGCCTGGGTGCGCCGCGAGATCGGCCCGATCGCCACGCCCGATGTCATCCAGTTCGCGCCGGGCCTGCCCAAGACCCGCTCGGGCAAGATCATGCGCCGCATCCTGCGCAAGATCGCCGAGAACGATGTTTCCAACCTTGGCGACACTTCTACCCTTGCGGATCCTTCGGTTGTGGACCATCTGGTTGCCAACCGCCCGCAACTGGCCACGGCTTAAGGCAAGTGGGGGCCGCAAGGCCCCCGCCTGTCCTGGTCCGCGCCCGACCTGACTGCAAACGTGGGCGAGCCGGAGGGGCGTGAGCGAAACTGTCCTGATTGCCGATGACCACCCGCTGTTCCGCCAGGCGCTGATCCTGGCGGTGGGGCGGGTGCGCCCGGCCGCCCGCATCATCGAGGCCGGCACGCTGGCGGCAGCCGCCCGCCTGGCCGCCGAAACGGCAGACCTCGTGCTGGTCATGCTCGACCTCAAAATGCCCGGCGCGGTGGGCTATTCAGGCATAGCGCTGCTTCATGCCGAGCGGCCGCAGGTGCCCATCCTTGTTGTCTCGAGCGCCGAAGGCACCACCGCCCGGCAGGAAGCGCGCGCATTTGGCGCCATCGGCTTTGTAGGCAAGGACAGCGACCTGTCGGCCATCGAGGCGGCCATTGCCAAGGTGCTGGGCACCCGCCCGCCCGAGGCGCCCGCAGCCAGCGAAGCGCCCCCGCCCTTGGCCGCCGCCGCGCCCGAATGCGCAGCCGAACTCGACACCATTCGCCGGCAGGTGGCAGACCTTACCCCCACCCAGCTCAAGGTTCTGCTCGCCGTGCTCGACGGGCAACTCAACAAGCAGATCGCGCATGGCCTTGGCATTACCGAAGCAACGGTAAAGGCGCATATGACCGCGATCATGCGCAAGCTCGACGTGCGCAACCGCACGCAGGCAGCGCTTGTGGCGCGCTCGCTGGGGCTCGACATCGCGCATTAGGGGCTGGCTAGGCGCGCGGGCGCACACCCGCCACAAAGCCCTCGATCACCGCCGGCGCGATGGGCTTGGCATGCATGGGAATGCCCATGCCCTCGGCGCGAAGGCGAATCGCCGGATCGCATTCGGCGGTGATGAGCAAAGCCGGAAGCCCCGGGCACAGCGCCCTTAGCGAAGCCACGACATCAAGCCCATCCTCGCCGCCCGCGCGGCCTTCACAGCCCGGCCCGGTCGCATCGAGCCGGAAATCGGCCAGCACAGCATCGACCCGCCCAGCCTGCGCGCGCGCCGCCTCGGGCGTGAAAGCGCCCACCGGCACATGCCCCATCGTCGCCAGCAAGGCCGATGTCGCCTCGACCGTAAGCGGATCATTGTCGAGCACCAGCACCGCCAGCGGCTCGCCCGCCCTGGCGCTGGTGCAAGGCTCGGCCGGG
>DATMUT010000091.1:0-3954 GCA_035563755.1 Novosphingobium sp. | reverse complement strand
CGCAGCCGTGCCCGCCGCCATGCCCCAGCGCAGCGCCCCTGCCGCCCCCTCGCCCCGCAGGAAACCATGCACCATGCCGGCCACGAAACTGTCGCCTGCCCCGGTCGCGCTCTGCACGGCCATGCCCAGCGCCGCCACGTCCACCGCCGGCACCACCTCGACCCCGCCGGCATGGGCCAGCACCGCGCCCTCGTGCCCCATGGTCACGGCCACATGCGCGGCGCGGCCGGCCTGCACCAGCTCCATCGCCGCCACGCCCACCGCTTGCGCGCCATCAAAGCGCCGCCCCGTCAGCGCCTCGAACTCGCCAAGGCTGGGCTTGACCAGATACAGCCCGCCCGCCTCGACAGCCGCGGCCAGCGCCGGACCGCTGGTGTCGACCACCAGCTTCATGTCGCGCCCCGCCAGCGCCCCGGCCAGGCGGCCATAGAAATCGGCCGGCACGCCGCGCGGCAAAGACCCCGATGCCACCAGCCAGCCATGGTCCAGCCCCACGCAATGGTCGAAAGCAGCGCGCCACTCGGCCTCGCTCACCAGCGGCCCCTCGGGCACGAAGCGGTACTCCTTGCCCGTCGAGCGCTCGTACACGGCCAAGCTCTGGCGTGTGTGGTCGTGGATCGAGAGGCGGTGCTTCTCGAGCCCGTGCTGCACCAGCAGCTCGTCGAGCAGAGCGCCGGTTGCCCCGCCCGCCAGATAGACCACCTCGACACTGGCCCCCAGCCGCGCCAGCACCCGCGCCACGTTGATGCCGCCCCCGCCCGGATCATAGCGGTCGCCATGCGTGCGGATCTTGTGCGTGGGAAACACCGCCTCGGCCTCGCACGATCCGTCGATGGCCGGGTTCAGCGTCAGCGTGGCAACGCAGGTCATGGGGCGCGGTCCTTAACGCTTGCGCACGAATTCGGCGCGCAGGACCAACCCCTTGATCCCGTCGAAACGGCAGTCGATCTCCTGCGGGTCGCCGGTCAGGCGGATCGACTTGATGAGCGTGCCGCGCTTGAGCGTCTGGCCCGCACCCTTCACGTCCAGATCCTTGATCAGCGTCACCTGGTCGCCATCGGCCAGCAGGTTGCCCACCGCGTCGCGCACCTCGACCTGGTCCTCGGCCTTTTGCGCGGCGGCGCGCCGCTCGGCCAGTTCCGCAGCGGGCAGCCACTCGCCGCTGTCCTCGTCATAGATGTAATCGTCATTGTCGCTCATAGCCGTCCCTCCACTGTGTGCAGGCGATCGCCTTGGCACGCCGGGCCCTTGCTTGCACCCATTTGTCGTGCCCTCTCGACAAATTGTCGCGGGCGCGCTCATGTCAGCCTGCGTTCACGCAGGGCCTGCCATACAGGTTCCAACGAGATTTGAGGAGGTTTCGCATGTCCCGCAAGATCCTGTCGCGCGCGATGATGACCGCCGGCGGGCTGGCCATGGCCGCTACGCCGGTATTGGCCGGCAGCGCCCTGGCCCAGTCGACAACGACCACGACCACCACCACCACGCGTCAGACGTCCACCACCTATGGCGACCCTTATGCGGGCCAGCAGGGCTATCAGGGCCAGCAGCAGGGCGGCTACGACTATCGCAACACGCCGCCCCCTGCCTATGCCGATCAGGGCAACTACCCCGATCAGGGCGGCTACGACGTCCCGCCAGAGCCGACGGCGCCTCCGGGCTATGACGGCTCGGCGCTGCCGCCGCCCCCTGCCGGTTACGCCTCTCAGGGCGATATGGGCGCCATCCGCGCCGCCGACATGCGCTATGCCGCCGAGGCGCAGGCCTGGGCGCGCGACAATTGCGTGAAATCGAAGGGTGACGTGGCCGGCGGCGCGCTGGTGGGCGGCATTCTGGGCGCGATCGTGGGCGGCGGCCTGGCCGGGCGCGGCAATGTGGGCGCAGGGATGGCCGTTGGCGGCATTCTGGGCGCGGGCGCGGGCGCGGCGGTGGCCAGCTCGTCGGGCGGCGACACCAGCCCCGGCTGCCCTCCGGGCTATGTCGTGCGGCGCGGCGCGGTGGCCTACAGCTATGCCCCGACCGGCTATTACTACGCGGCCCCCGCCTGGTATCGCCCCTGGGTCTTTACCGATGGCGCCTGGCTCTATCGCCCCTACCCCTACCACGACTGGTACTGGCGCACCTATCGCGGGCCGGGCCCGGGCGGTTGGCACGGTGGCGGCCCGCGCGGCGGTTATGGCGGGCGCGGCGGCCACTGGCGCCGCTGATCGCCAGAGCAGCCACGCTTCGTCCAGACGCCCGGTCATCCCCACAGGATGGCCGGGCGTTTGCCATGCGCCTTGCTTTGCGTCATGGACGGCGCAGCAACCAAGGTGGGGCCATCATGAAGTTTCAAAAGGCGTTTCTGTTCGTGCTGGCGCTCGCGGTGCCCTTTACCGTGTTCATGGCGCTGGCGCCCAAGCCGCCCGCCACACCTCTCGACGGCTTTGGCGACAAGTTCGAACATATGCTCGCCTTTGCAACGCTGACGGTGCTGGCGCGCTTTGCCTTCCCCCGTGCCGGCGCGATGCGGTTGCTCGAGCGGCTCTCGTTCCTGGGGGCGCTGATCGAGGTGTTCCAGAACATCCCCTCGCTGCACCGCGACTGCGACTGGAAGGACTGGGTGGCCGACACGCTGGCCATCGCGGTGGCGCTGCTGCTGTGCGAGGCGTTGCGCCGCCTGGCGGGCCAGCACCGGCCCGCCCCCGCCGCCTGAGCCCCGCCGCCTGAGCCCTGCCGCCTGAACCATGCCTCCCGAACGCGCAAACCCCCGCCTGCCTTTTGCGGCGGGCGGGGGTCTGGCAGGAAACCCGGCGCGGGTTTGGGAGAGAGTGGCGCTGATGACGCTCCCGCGCCGGGCATTTCCCACGAGGCAGGACCAGCCTCGCGGGAAACCGGTTTGCCCTTAGAAGAAGCCCAGCTTCTTGGGGCTGTAGCTGACCAGCAGGTTCTTGGTCTGCTGATAGTGGTCGAGCATCATGCGGTGCGTTTCGCGGCCGATGCCCGACTGCTTGTAGCCACCAAAGGCGGCGTGGGCCGGATAGGCGTGGTAGCAGTTGGTCCACACGCGGCCAGCCTGGATGGCGCGGCCGAAGCGGTAGCAGGTGTTGGCATCGCGGCTCCACACGCCGGCGCCCAGGCCGAACATGGTGTCGTTGGCAATGGCCAGCGCTTCCTCGGGGGTCTTGAAGGTGGTGGTCGACACCACCGGCCCGAAGATCTCCTCCTGGAAGATGCGCATCTTGTTGTGGCCCTTGAACACCGTGGGCTTCACGTAATAGCCGGTGGCCAGATCGCCGCTCAGCTGGCCGGCCTCGCCGCCGGTCAGGATCTGCGCGCCTTCGTCACGGCCGATGCCGATGTAGCGCAGGATCTTTTCCTGCTGCTCCTGGCTGGCCTGCGCGCCGATCATGGTGGCCATGTCGAGCGGGTTGCCCTGCACGATCGCCTCGACGCGCTTGATGGCGCGTTCCATGAACTGGTCGTAGATCGATTCCTGGATGAGCGCGCGGCTCGGGCAGGTGCAGACCTCGCCCTGGTTGAGCGCGAACATCACGAAGCCCTCGATCGCCTTGTCGAAGAAGTCGTCGTCATGAGCCAGCACGTCTTCGAAGAAGATGTTGGGGCTCTTGCCGCCCAGTTCCAGCGTGACCGGAATCAGGTTCTCCGAGGCATATTGCATGATGAGGCGGCCGGTGCTCGTCTCGCCGGTGAAGGCGATCTTGGCGATGCGCTTGCTGCTGGCGAGCGGCTTGCCGGCCTCGAGGCCAAAACCGTTGACGACGTTGAGCACGCCCGGCGGCAGCAGGTCGCCGATCAGGTCCATCAGCACCATGATCGAGGCCGGAGTCTGCTCGGCAGGCTTCATCACCACGCAGTTGCCGGCGGCCAACGCGGGCGCCAACTTCCACACTGCCATCAGAATCGGAAAATTCCAGGGAATGATTTGCCCCACCACGCCCAGCGGTTCATGAA
>DATMUT010000090.1:0-3004 GCA_035563755.1 Novosphingobium sp. | reverse complement strand
GGCGCCGGCGAGAGCACCGCCAGCAGGTCATCGGGCAGGCCCACACTGTCGACGCCAACGGTGAGCACCGCGTCAAAGCCGTTGTCGCGTGCATGGTTGAGTGCTGCTGCCACCCCGCCCAGCGGCCCCATGCCGGGGGCCGGCCAGTCGGGCAGGGTGGGGGCGTTGGCGTGTTCGCGGCCAATGACCACCACCGCGTCGCATTGCCCGCGCAAGGTGGCGATCGCCCGGTCGAGCAGCGTTTCGCCATCGAGCCGGGCCAGCGCCTTGTCGCTGCCAAAGCGGCTCGACAGGCCGCCCGCGAGGACCGCGCCCAGGATCACCCGAAATCCTCCGGCCAGTGCTTGAGCGCCGAGAGCACCGGATAGGGCGCAAAGCCGCCCAGCGCGCAGAGCGAGCCGAACTTCATCGTCTCGCACAGCTCTTCGAGCAGGGCGATGTCCTGCGCCTGGGTGCGGGCCGCCTTGGGGGCGTTGTGCATCTGGGGCAGGCTGGCCACCGGGTCGGCCTGTCTGGCGCCTGTGCGGATGCGGTCGATCAGCTCGACCCCGCGCGTGCTGCCAATGCGGCAGGGGGTGCATTTGCCGCAGCTTTCGGCGGCGCAAAATTCCATGGCAAAGCGCGCCATGTGGCCCATGTCGGCGCTCTCGTCGAACACCACCACGCCGCCGTGCCCGATCAGCGCGTCGGCGCGGGCATAGGCTTCGTAGTCGAAGGGGATGTCGAACTGGTCAGGCGCCAGATAGGCGCCCAGCGGCCCGCCCACCTGCACCGCCTTGACGGGCCGGCCCGAGGCGGTGCCCCCGCCAATGGTGAACACCAGATCGCGCAGGGTAATGCCAAAAGCGGTCTCGTACAGGCCGCCATGCTTGATGTTGCCGGCCAGCTGGATGGGCTTGGTGCCAAGGCTGCGGTCAACGCCCAGCGCTGCATATTCGGCCGCGCCCCCCTCGGCCATGATGTGCGGGATGGCCGCGATGGTGAGCACGTTGTTCACTACCGTCGGGCAACCGAACAGCCCCTCGAGCGCGGGCAGCGGGGGCTTGGCGCGCACGATGCCGCGCTTGCCCTCGATCGAGTTGAGCAGGCTGGTTTCCTCGCCGCAGACATAGGCGCCCGCGCCCTCGCGCACTTCCATGTGCAGGGGGGCGATGATGCTGGCGGCCAGATCGATGGCGGCGCGCATCTTGGCGATGGCGTGGGGGTATTCGCTGCGGGTGTAGATATAGGCGGCCTGCGCGCCCACGGCATGAGCGGCAATGGCCAGCCCCTCGACCAGCTGGAACGGGTCGCCTTCCATCAACATGCGGTCGGCAAAGGTGCCCGAATCGCCCTCGTCGGCGTTGCACACCACATATTTGCGCGGGTGAGCGTGGCTGACGGGCGCCTCGGCCACGGTCTTCCACTTGATGCCCGCCGGAAAGCCCGCGCCGCCCCGGCCGCGCAGGCCCGACTGCGTGACCTCGGCAATCACCTGCGCGCCGGTCATGGCGCGCGCGCGGTTCAGGCCCGACCAGCCGCCGGTGGCCGCATAATCGGCCAGGCTGAGCGGCTGCGTGCGCCCCGCGCGGGCAAAGGTCAGGCGCTGCTGCGGCTTGATGAAGGGGTGATCGGCAATGCGGCCGATGGCAAGCGGGCTGCTGCCATCAAGGATTGCGGCCACGTCGACCGGCTCTGCCGGGCCAAAGCCCATGCCCTCGATCTCGACCAGCGGTTCGAGCCAGTGCATGCCCCAACTGCTGGTGCGCTCGACCGTGCAGCCGGCCGCGGCAAAGGCGGCGGCCAGCCCGTCGGCGCCAAGGGCCAGGGCCAGCGAATCATCGGAAATGCGGACGGTGGTGGCCATGGTCATGCCTTCTCGATGATGTCGGCCAGCTTTTGCGCGGTGAGGCGTGCGTGCAGGCGGTTGCCCACCCGCGCCGATGGCCCCACACTGCACAGGCCCAGGCAATAGACGGTGGCCAGATTGACGCGGTTGCCGGCAGCTGCCTGCGCGCCTGCCACCAGCGTCTCGACCCCGCGCGACTGGCACGCTTCGGCGCGGCACAATTCGACGCGAGGGCGCGGGTCGGGGGTTTGGGCAAAGTCGTGATAGAAGCTGACGACGCCGTGCACTTCGGCCCGGCTCAGGTTGAGCGCGGTGGCGATCTGCGCCTCGGCGGCGGGCGGCACATGGCCCAGCGCGTGCTGCACATCGTGCAGGATGGGCAGCAATGGCCCTTCCTGCCCGGCATGGGCGGCGATGATGGTCTCGACCGTTTCGGCCACTGTGTCGCGCGCCAGCGTCGTCATGGGTCTGTCCTTAGCCGGCGTTCGGCGCGAAGGCGCAGATCTTGTTGCCGTCGGGGTCGCGCAGATAGGCGCCATACTGGTTGCCCGGCGAGTTGGGGCGGTTGCCGGGGGCGCCCTCACAGGTGCCGCCATTGGCCAGGCCCGCCGCGTGGAAAGCGTCGACGGCGGCGTAATCCTTGGCCGCAAAGCCCAGCGTGTGGCCGTTCGAGACGGTGTGCGCCTCGCCATTGGCCGGCTTGCCCACGATCAGCGCGCCAGCGTCCGAGGGGAACAGCGTGCCGTGCGGCAGCGGCACGGCCGGGTGGCCCAGCGTGCTCATGACGGCGGTGTAGAAGGCGCGCGACGTCTCGATGTCGTTGGTGCCCAGATAGGTGTGGGTAAACATCTCTCTCTCCGGTTTGCCTGCAAAAGGGGCGGGGCCGGGGTTTGCTCCGCGCCCCGGTTATGGCCTTAAAACACGATGACGGATCGGATGGATTTGCCCTCGTGCATGAGGTCGAAGGCGGTGTTGATCTCCTCGAGGCCCATGACGTGGGTGATCATCGGGTCGATCTCGATCTTGCCGGTCATGTACATGTCGACGATCTTGGGCACGTCGGTGCGGCCCTTGGCCCCCCCGAACGCCGTGCCGCGCCAGTTGCGGCCCGTGACGAGCTGGAACGGGCGGGTGCTGATTTCCTTGCCCGCCTCGGCCACGCCGATGATGATGCTG
>DATMUT010000089.1:0-3558 GCA_035563755.1 Novosphingobium sp. | reverse complement strand
GAGCTGAGCCGGAGCGAAGCCGCCTTGACCATCCTTTGGCAACAGGCCCAGCCGCTGGCCCTCGCGGGTGAGCAACTGCTCGGCCATGTCGCGCGCGGTCGAGCGCGGCAGGCCCAGCGAGGTCGACAGGGGCGCGCCCATCAGCGCATCGCCCAGCGCCAGCAGGATCAGCGTCTGCGTAACGTGGCGCATCGAGTGCGAGCCGACATCGTGCAGATCCTCGACCATCTCCTGCACGGCATCGACAATGGGCGTCAGCCCGTCATCAGTGCCGTTCAACCGCAGCCAGCTGGCCAGCTGCGCCCCGCCCTCGCGCTCGAAGGCGTCGAAGGTAAGGTCGACCACGGTGCGCGCACTGCCCGCGCCAATGCGCGTGGCGATCACGGCCTGCGCGATCACTGTGCAAATATTGTTGGTCAGATAGGACGCCAGTTCGCGGTACAATTCGGCCGCCGTTCCGAAATGGTGCAGCACATTGGCATGCGTGCGCCCTATGCGCGCAGCCACAGCCTTGAGCGTAACCGCCTGCGGCCCCTGCTCGATCAACAATTCGCGTGCGGCTTCGAGTGCGGCAGCGCGGCTTTCCTGCGGCGAAAGGCGACGTTTCTTTAACATGACGCTTGTATCGGACCCCCATCCCATGACCAGCGCGACCGGTTCTTTTGACCCCCGACTAGGGACCAAAGTCGACCTTGACAAGTATATAACCGATCGCGCTCCCGCCTTGGAACAGAATTGCGCGATACAGGTACGCAACAATCGATTTTTATACGAATTTAACACCGCAAGCCGCTGGTGGCTGGGTGGAGACCCAATTGCCACTGCGTGGCACAACGCCCTGTCGGCCAGCTTCCCCAGGGGCGAGGCCTATTTCATCGAATCGGTCCGCGCCTGCCGCGACGACGCACCGCCGGCGCTGGCCGCGCAGATTGACGCCTTCATAGCCCAGGAAGCCAATCACAGCCGCGAGCATCGCGCGTTCAATCGCCTGGCGGAAGCCAGCGGCTACGACCTTTCCATCATCGACGCCCGCCTCGCCGCCTTTGTCGAGGAAGCCCGCAGCCCGCATGCGATCCTCAATCTGGTCGCCACCGCCGCGCTCGAGCATTTTACCGCCATTCTGGCGCACGACGTGCTGACCCATCCGCAGGATTATGCAGGCACGCCCCCCGAGCTGCTGGCCCTGTGGCACTGGCATGCGGTTGAGGAAATCGAGCACAAGGCCGTGGCTTTCGACACCTGGCAACACGCCGCCCGCCGATTCTCGCGCAGCACCAGGTGGAAGATCCGCTGCCTCGTCATGCTGCGTGTCACGCGCAATTTCCTGCGCCAGCGCACGCAGGACACGCTCGACCTGATGGCGCAGGATGGCATCACGGGCCGCCGCGCACGACTGCGCCTGTGGCGCTGGCTGCTATGGAGCCCCGGCGTGCTGCGGCGGATTACCCCGGCATGGGCGGCGTGGTTTCGTCCCGGCTTTCACCCGTGGGATACCGACGACCGCCACCTCGTCGCCACCTTCGAGGAAGGCGCAAGGGGCAGCCAGACCACCCCTTGAACACCCCTTCAGGCCGCTCCTTTCAGGCCGCCAGAGCCGCCGGCCGACGATGGCCGCTGGTGCCCGGCCCGGTGCCACCCCGACCAGTGCCGCCGCGCCCCATCCCGCCCTCATCGTCGCTGTCGCCATCGGGCACGTCCAGTTCAAGCACATGGCGCATGGCCAAGGCCTTCTCGCCCCGCGCGGCGCTGTGCTGCAGCTCGACGTCGCCCGTCGCACGGAAGCCCAGCCGCTCGAGCACCTTGCCCGAAGCCGGATTGTCGAGGAAGTGATTGGCAACGATGCGCCGGTGACCCAGCATCCGCGCCAGCGTCAGCATCGAGCGCCCCGCCTCGGTGGCATAACCATGCCCCCAGTGCGGCTGGGCGATCCAGTAGCCCAGAATCGCCTCGCCCTCGGCAATGCGCTCGGGCTCGTGCAGCCCCACGCAGCCGATCACCCGCTCGCCATCGGCGCCATGAGGCGCAACGATAGCGCTGCGCGGAAAGCGCGGGTTCTCGGGCAGGGCGGCAAAGGCGCGCGCATCTGCCTCGGTATAGGGCCAAGGCGCCAGCGCGAGATTACGCACGACCTGCTCGTCGGCGATGCCGGCGTGCAATGCCTGCCAGTCCTCGGGCCAGATCGGCCGCAGAAACAGCCGTTCGCTGCGGATAAACATTGGTACTCTCCACTCAAGCCCCGCCGGCGCATAGGCGCAAGCGATGACACCGCGGTTACGCCCGCGCGCATAGTTCATACGCGCGAACCGCCGAAATGATCCTGCGCAAGTCAGGATCGGTCTGGGGAGAGGGAGACGTGAAAAGAGGGAGACGGGCGGGGCCCTCTCCCTCATTCTGCCAACGACCCTGAGGTCTGTTGGCGGGGCCATCCCGTCAGGATGGCCCTATCGGTGACCATCCGATTTATTCGGCGGCTTCAGCCATCGGGGCATCGACCGATACATACGAACGGCCGAGTTTACCCTGGTGGAAGCGCACGCGGCCACCGGCCAGCGCGAACAGGGTGTGGTCCTTGCCAATACCCACGTTCACGCCCGGATAGACGCGCGTACCGCGCTGGCGGATGATGATGTTGCCGCCGATCACTTCCTGACCGCCGAACTTCTTCACGCCGAGGCGCTTGGACTGCGAGTCGCGACCGTTACGCGACGAACCGCCTGCTTTCTTATGTGCCATTTTTCAGAACTCCCGAATCAGGCGGCCGCGACCGACACGATGCGCAGCAGGGTCATCTGCTGGCGGTGGCCGTTCTTGCGACGATAGTTGTGACGGCGACGCTTCTTGAAGACGATCACCTTCTCCGACTTGGCCTGCGCGATGATTTCGGCCGAAACCACCACCTTCGAGGCGTCAGCGATCTGACCTTCGTCGCCAGCCAGCAGAACGTCACCCAGCGTGATCGTCTCGCCGGCTTCACCAACCAGCTTCTCGACTGCGATCTTGTCCCCGGCGGCGACCCGGTACTGCTTGCCGCCCGTACGCACGATAGCGAACATGATACCCATCCAATTCATCAAATTGCGTAATCGCCCCGGCCGCGAGACCTCGGCAACCACCACACCACGCCCGAAACGGGCACAGGAGCGATTGACGAAGGAGCCGCGAGCGACGCGCCGGCCACCCCGCCGAAAAGGCGAAGGTCCGGTAAGAAGCAGCGCCCCTAATCGATACGCCCCTGCCTGTCAATTGCCTGTCACCATCGCAATGACCCGGCCACCTCGCCTCGGCAGCCGCCAGCTCGGCGCCAATACCGCACAAATGCGCGACTTGTCACCATCTGACGCGCGCGATGCTGGCGCAGCAGCGCGGTCATGCTATGGCGCAGTCATGCCGATCAAGCCCCTTTCCCCTCGCCCGGCGGCCCTGCGATTCGCCGTTTCGCTGTTCGCCGGCACCCGATTCGGCCTGCGCGCCGGCCTGGCTCTTGTTGCGCTCGCGCCGCTGGCCGGCTGCGGCAGCGGCGGCTACCCCTCGCTCGCGCGCCGCGCCGGCGAGATCGCC
>DATMUT010000088.1:0-10914 GCA_035563755.1 Novosphingobium sp. | reverse complement strand
CTCGTGGCCGAACAGCTCGCTTTCGATCAGGTCGGCGGGAATGGCCGCCGTGTTGACCGCCACGAAAGGCCCGGCGCGGCGCTGGCCCAGCTGATGAATGGCCTCGGCCACCAGTTCCTTGCCGGTGCCGGATTCGCCCAGAATCAGCACCGTCAGATCGTTGCGCAGCACGCGCGTAATCATGCGATAGACGGCCTGCATGGCCGGGCTGCGCCCCACCAGCGGCAGGCCCTGTCCGCTCACCGTGTCCTCGTCCTCGGCAGCAGCTTGCCCGCGCGCCGAGGCGCCGGCAGCCTGCGCCACGGTGCGCACCAGCTCGTCGATGTCGAAAGGCTTGGGGAAATATTCAAAGGCGCCCGTGTCCGAGGCGCGTACCGCCGTATCCAGCGTGTTCTGCGCCGAAAGCACGATCACCGGCAGATCGGGGTGAACCGCCCTCACCCTGCCCAGTGTTTCGAGGCCGTCGCCATCGGTCAGCGCCACGTCGGTAACAAGTGCGGAAAAGCGCTCGTGCGCAAGCAGGCGATCGCGATCGGCAATGCTGTCACAGCGCGCAACAGCAAATCCCTCGGCCTCGAGGGCGGCGATGATAACGATGGCGATGGACTCGTCGTCCTCGACCAACAGGATGGGCATGTTCTATCCTTGCTTGCCACCGCGCGGAGCGCGTGTGCGCCCGGTTCCGGCCAAGTTTGTGGCGATAGGCAGGTGCAGGCGGAAATGGGTCCAGCCGGCAGCTTCGTCGCGGTCGTGAGTGATGCGCCCGTCCATGTCACGCACCAGTTTGCGCACCAGCGCCAGCCCGAGCCCCTGCCCGGTTTTCTTGCTGGTCACGAAAGGCTCGAAAATGTGGTCGCGCACCGAGGAGGCGATCCCCGGCCCATTGTCCGAAACCCGCACCTCGATGGGCAGGCGCACAGGGGTTCCGCGCGCGGTGGTGTGCAGTTGCAGACCGCTGACAAAGCGCGTGCGGACGATGATACGCGGATCGCTCATGCCGCGCGTGGCGTCGCGCGCATTGGCCAGCAGGTTGATCAGCACCTGCACCAGCCCATGCACGCTGCCCAGAACCGATGGCAACGAGGGGTCAAACTCCTCCTCGATCCGCACGGGATCGCT
This sequence comes from Novosphingobium sp., assembly GCA_035563755.1. Classification (GTDB taxonomy): domain Bacteria; phylum Pseudomonadota; class Alphaproteobacteria; order Sphingomonadales; family Sphingomonadaceae; genus Novosphingobium. The sequence continues at coordinate 9,795 of DATMUT010000088.1, read as the reverse complement.
GCCAGCCCCGCCCGCTGCCGCCATAACGTTGATGGCCCGCCGGATCGTCTCGTGCAGATTGCATGGTTCCACCGGCTCGGCGGTGCGGCGGCTCAACGTTTGCATCTGATCGATCAGCTTGGCAATGCGGTCGACCTCATCGGCGATCAGCATCGTCAGCGCGCGGTCATGCCCCTCGACCTTGCGGGCCAGCAATTGCGCCGCGCCGCGAATGCCCGCCAGAGGGTTCTTGATTTCGTGCGCCAGGATTTCGGGGCCGCGCAGCGCGCCCGTCTCGCCCACCGGCATCGCCTCGCCCAGCGGTTCGACCAGCGCGCTGTCGGCCAGCGTCAGCATTTGCCAGCCCGGCGCATCGGTTACCGGCGCGGTCGACACATCAAGGCGGCGCTGAGACCCGCCGCGCACTGTGGCGTCGATCTGGCGCGCGTTGATGGGGGCGTCGGCATCGGCCAGCCATTCGCTCAGCCGCGGGTCGGAAATGGTCAGCAATTCACCAAGCGCGCGCCCCACCAGGCGGCGCTGGCTCTGGCCAAAGAACTGCTCGGCCGCAGGGTTGACCGAGCCGATGATCTGGCCCGGCGCCAGCAGGATCACCGGCTGAGGCAGGCTGGCGATCTGGCGGCGCGCGTCGGGCATGGCTGCGGCCACGCCACTGGCCAAAGCATGGGCACCGCGAAGACGCGGCACGGGAATAATGCCGCCTTCCTCGGCCGCACCCGGGGGAGCGCCAGGCTGGCTCACGCCGCCAACCGGGCGCGCAACGGGCCGTAAAAATCCGCCAAAGCAGCTTTTACAGCAACAGGATCATCCATGAAGTTCACACGGTTTCTGAACTCTGCCGAACCATGCAACCCCTTGGTGTACCAACCGATGTGCTTGCGGAACATGTTTACGCCGGTCATTATGCCATAATGGCTGAGCATATCATCATAATGCTCTGTAATAACGCTATATTGTTCATCAAGCGAAGGCGTTGCAAGCGCCTCGCCCGTGGCCAGCCAGTGCATGACCTGCCCCAGCAGCCAGGGCCGGCCATAGGCCCCGCGCCCGATCATCACCCCATCGGCGCCTGACTGCTCGATGGCCTGCGCCACGTCGCCAATCTCGCAAATGTCGCCATTGACGATGACCGGAATGTCGACCGCATCCTTTACCTGCCGCACAAAGCCCCAGTCGGCGGTGCCCTTGTACATCTGGTTGCGGGTGCGCCCGTGCACGGTAATCATCTTGGCGCCAATGTCCTGCGCGATGCGGGCCAGTTCGGGCGCGTTCAGGCTGTCGTGACACCAACCCATGCGCATCTTGACCGTAACCGGCAGGTCGACCGCCTTCACGGTCGCCTCGATCAGCTTCGTCGCCAAAGGAATATCGCGCATCAGCGCCGAGCCGGCATCGCCGTTCACGACTTTCTTGACCGGGCAGCCCATGTTGATGTCGATGATCGCCGCGCCCCGGTCGGCCGAAAACTTGGCCGCTTCGGCCATCTGCTCGGGATCACAGCCCACCAGCTGCATCGAAACCGGCTCCTCGGCCGGGTCCCACGCCGCCTTCTGGATCGACTGGCGCGTTTCGCGCAGCGCCGCCGGGCTGGCGATCATCTCGGTCACGTTCAGGCCCGAACCATAGCGGCGCACCATCCGCCGGAATGGCAGGTCGGTCACGGCGGTCATGGGCGCCAGCACCACCGGGCAGTCGATCTGCACGGGGCCTATGTGAATGGGTTTGATCTGCGGAGGGGTGGGAATATCGCTCATCTGGGGCTGCCTAAAAAACAGGCAGCGCATAAAGGATTGCGCGCCGCCCGGCAAGAGACTACCGGCCCGCGCCATGAGCGAAATCACGCGCACAAGCACGAATCTGTGCCGCCATGCCGCGGTTGTCGTGGCTGCGGGCCAAGGCCTGCGCGCCGGCCAGCCCGTTCCCAAGCAATTCGCGCCCTGGCGCGGCAAGCCGGTTGTGCGCCATTCGGTCGAGGCATTGGCCGCGGCGGGCGTCGCGCCCATCGTCATCGTCATCCCCGAAGGGGCGCAGGAACTGGCCGGCAAATGCCTGGCCGGCATCGACAATCTGCGCTTCGTGACCGGGGCCGAAACGCGGCAGGGCTCGGTCCTGCGCGGGCTCGAGGCTTTGAGCGATGTGATGCCCGACACGGTGATGATCCACGATGCGGCGCGCCCCGTGCTGCCGCTCGATGTGATCAACCGTTTGCTGGACGCGTTGAACCGCCATCCCGGTGCCATTCCGGTGTTGCCCGTGGTCGACAGCCTGTGCCATGCGCAAGCCGCACCCCAAGGCGACATCATGGGTGCCCCGGCCCACCGCGAGGCGTTGCGCCGGGTGCAGACGCCACAGGCGTTCCGTTATGCTGACATATTGTCGGCGCATCGTGAATGGGACGGGGCGGCCAGTGCCGGTGACGATGCGCAGGTGGCGCAGGCCGCCGGCCTCACGGTCGCTCTCGTCGAAGGAGACGAAATCTTGCACAAGCTGACCTATGCCAGCGATTTCGCGGGCACGCAGGCAAACGAGGCGCCGCGCGCGGCGGGCAATGGCGTTGCCGGCCTGCCGCCCGTGCGGATGGGCACCGGCTATGACGTTCACCGCCTGGAAGATGGCGAGGAACTGTGGCTGTGCGGCGTGAAGATCGAGCATCATCAGGGCCTTTCGGGCCATTCCGATGCCGATGTGGCGATCCATGCGCTGGTCGACGCCATTCTGGGCGCGCTGGGCGCGGGCGACATCGGACAGCATTTCCCGCCCAGCGATCCGCAATGGCGCGGGGCGTCCTCCGATCGCTTTCTGGCCCACGCGGTCAGCCTCGTGCGCGATGGTGGCTATCTCATCGGCCATGTCGACGTGACCATCATCTGCGAGGCGCCCAAGATTGGCCCGCACCGCGAGTCGATGCGCGCGCGTCTGGCGCAGATCATGGACGTCGATCCCTCGCTGGTGAGCGTGAAGGCCACCACGACCGAGAAGCTGGGCTTTACCGGGCGCGGCGAAGGCATTGCCTCGCAGGCGGCGGCCACGCTGGTGCGCGCCTGACATGCGCGCGATAATGGCCTTTGCCGCTGCTGCCCTGGCCACCGTGCCGGGCGTTGTGCGCGCTGCCGAACCGCCCTGCCTGACCACGGGCGAATTTGGCGCTCTGGCCGCCTACGGCTTGCCCGGCATGATCGAGGGGGTGAGCCGGCGCTGCGCCGCGCATCTGCCCGCCGGCGCCTTTCTGAACACCGCAGGCGGCGCTTTGATCGCCCGCTATAGCGCCGCCAAGCCTGCCGCATGGCCTGCCGCCAAGGCAGTGCTGATGAAGGTGAGCGGCAATACGCCAGCTGCCGCGCTGCTGCTTTCGGCCCTGCCCGATCATGCCCAGCAGCAGTTGGTCGACACGCTGCTGGCCGGCGTTGTCGAAGAGAAATTCCCCGCCGAAACCTGCCCCATGGCTGATCGTCTGTTCGCGCTGCTGGCACCCTTGCCGCCCGAAAACACCGCCGAGGTGGTCGGCATCAGCATCGGGCTTGGCGCGCGTGCCAATCAGGGACGGATTGGCCCTGTGCGCCTGTGCATGCCCTGAGCATTCCCTTGATCATGCGCGCCTGAACGCGCAGGACTATCATCACAAGATCGGGTCGAAGAGTAAACGCCATCATGACTGATACCCCCCTTCTTTCTCAGGAACTGGTCGAACTGGCCACCCGCGTCATTGCCGAGAACGCGGCCGCCGGCCGGCGCATCGCTTTGGCCGAAAGCTGCACGGGCGGGCTGGTTGCTGCCGCCCTCACCTCGGTTGCGGGCTCCTCGGCGGTGCTGGAATGCAGCTTCGTGACCTATTCCAACGATGCCAAGCGGCGCATGCTGTGCGTGCCGGCCGATATCGTCGATACGTTCGGCGCGGTTTCGGCGGCCTGCGCATGGGCGATGGCGCAGGGCGCGTTGAAAAATTCCGACGCGGATGTTGCCGTTGCCATCAGCGGCATTGCCGGCCCCGATGGCGGCAGCGACAAGAAGCCGGTTGGCTTGGTCGTCTTTGCCCGCGCCGAGCGCGCGAACAGCGAAGTCATGGCCGAGGAGCGCTATTTCGAGCCGACCAGCCGTTCGAGCGTGCGGTTTGATGCCGCGCGCGTGGCGCTGGAACTGCTGCTGCCGGGTACGCAGGAAGTGCCGGGCGCGGCGCCGGCGTAATCCGGCGCCCGGGCCGGCGGGTTAAACCGCCGGCGCCCCGTAGAGCACGGCCGCACGCTCTTCAAAAGCGGCCACCATCTTGCGGAAGGCACGGTCAAAATACTGCCCGGCCAGACTTTCGAACAGCGGGTTGCGGAAGGTGAAGCTCACCTTGAAGTCCAGCTCGCACCCGCCTTCGACATCGCGAAAATGCCAGATATTGTCGAGGTCGCGCATCGGCCCGTCGACGTAATGCACCGTCAGCGTGCCGGGCCGGTCCTTGATGACGCGGCTGGTGAACTTCTCGCGCAGGGCTTTGAAGCCGACCAGCATGTCGGCGATCATCTCGCGCCCGTCGTCGGACTTGACGCGCGTGGCCACCACCCATGGCAAAAACTCGCCATAATGGGCGACATCGGCCACCAGATCGAACATTTGCGCGGCCGAATAAGGCAGGCGGCGGGTTTCGTGAATGCTGGGCATGAGTTTTAGCCGTTCCGCGCGGCGGCCTTGGCGAGTTGCGCCTCGCGCGCGGCGCGCATCTGGGCAAAATCCTCGCCGGCATGATAGGACGAGCGGGTGAGCGGGCTGGCCGCCACCTGCAGGAAGCCCTTGGCCCGCGCGATCGCGCCATAGGCGGAAAACGCCTGCGGGGTGACGAATTCCTTGACCTCGGCGTGCTTTGGCGTGGGGCGCAGGTACTGGCCCATGGTCAGGAAGTCGATCTGCGCGCTGCGCATGTCGTCCATCACCTGATGCACTTCCAGCCGCTGCTCACCCAGGCCGAGCATCACACCGCTCTTGGTAAAGATCAGCGGATTGTGAGCCTTCACTTCTTCAAGCAGGCGCAGCGAGGCGTAATAGCGCGCGCCAGGGCGAATGGTGGGGTACAGCCGGGGCACCGTCTCGAGGTTGTGGTTATACACGTCAGGCCCTGCGGCCACGATCGCCTCTACCGCCGCGCGCATCTTGCCACGGAAATCGGGCGTCAGGATCTCGATCGTGGTGTTGGGGGTGTTACGGCGCAGCGCCTCGATCACCTTGACGAACTGGCCAGCACCGCCGTCGGGCAGATCGTCGCGGTCCACGCTGGTGATGACGATATGCTCAAGCCCCAGCTTGGCCGCCGCCGTCGCCACGTTTTCAGGCTCCATCGGGTCAACCTTGCGCGGCATGCCGGTCTTGACGTTGCAGAAGGCGCAGGCCCGCGTGCACACATCGCCCAGGATCATCACCGTCGCGTGCTTCTTGGTCCAGCACTCGCCAATGTTGGGGCAAGCCGCCTCTTCGCACACCGTATTGAGCTTGAGCTCGCGCATCAGCTCGCGCGTCTTGCCATATTCGCGGCTGACCGGCGCCTTCACCCTGATCCAGTCGGGCTTGCGCTGGGTCGGAGCCGGCATGTCGGCGTTGTCGTCGGCAGAGGTGGCGGCAGGCGTGCGCGAGAGGTCGTTCATGCCCGCCAGATAGGCGCACTCGCGCGCCCTTGCCAGAGGCAATATCGCAAGCCGGTGGCAATTGTGTGTCGATTTCCGGCACGGCGATTGCCTAGAATGCAACTTGCAGCCCGAACAGCGCAATCGCGTGCCGGTTAACAGCCCCCTTGCCTTGTGCGCGCCGTCAGGCCAAATGCGCCCTCATGGCAGAACACGACACAGGCTCGCCCTTCTCGCCCCAGCTTGACCGGCTGATTGCCGGCTATCGGCGTTTTCGCGCCTCGGGGTGGAATTCCAACCGCGAACGCTGGGCTTCCCTGCGCGAAGGGCAGCAGCCCGAGGTGCTGGTGATTGCCTGCTCGGACAGCCGGGTCGATCCGGCCCAGATTTTCGATGTCGATCCGGGCGAGATCTTCGTGGTGCGCAACGTCGCCGCGCTCGTCCCTCCGTTTGAAACCAACCCTGGCTATCACGGCGTTTCGGCCGCGCTCGAATTTGCGGTGCAGGTGCTCAAGGTCAAAGAGATCCTGGTGCTGGGCCATGGCATGTGCGGCGGCTGCAAGGCCGCGCTCACGCAGGAACTGCACGGGGCAGAGCCGGGCGAAGGCGGCTTCGTGGCCAACTGGATCTCGCTGCTCGACGAGGCGCGCGCGCCCGTTGCCAAGGAGCATGGCACCACCGGCCGCACCGCCGAGCGCGCGATGGAGCAGGCCGGCGTCAAGGTGAGCCTTGCGAACCTGCGCACCTTCCCCTGCGTGCGCCGCAAGGAGCGCGACGGCGAACTGAAGCTGCGCGGTGCTTTCTTCGCCATTTCCGACGGCTTGCTGCACGTCCTCGACGAGGACACCGGCGACTTCTCGCCGGCGTCCTGACAGGCAAAAAAAGGGGTCGCATCACGATGGATGCGACCCCCCCTCAGGCCCGGCAACGATTTGCGGAAAATCAGTTGCTTGCCTGTGGGCTGGCGCCATTGCTGGCTGGTGGTGGGCTGGCGCCAGTCTCGGGTGCGGCGGGGGCAGGCTCGCTGCCGGCGCCAACGAAGGTGATCTCGACGCGGCGGTTCTGAACTTCGCGCACGCCGTCAGGAGTGGGCACTCGCGGCATGGTCGAGCCCATGCCCTGCACATACATCACATCGCGAGGGATGCCCTTGCCGATCAGGTAAGCCTTGACCGCTTCGGCCCGGCGCAGCGACAGTTCCTTGTTGTAAGGCGCGCTGCCGGTCTTGTCGGTGTGGCCCGTCAGCTGCACCACAGCCGCGCCCGAGGTCTGGTAGGCGGTTGCCGCACGGTCGAGCGTGCTGGCCGCCTCGGGCGTGATGTTGGCGCTATCCCAGTCGAAGAACACCAGGAACGGTCCGGGGACCACGGCGGCCGGCGGCGCCGGCGGCGCAGGCGGCGGCGGTGGCGGCGGCGCATAATTGGGGTTCATCGACCCGTCGGGGCGCAGGCGGCACGGGCGACCCAATGCGTTGTACACACGGAAGATCTCTTCATCGGCGCACATCAGTTCGCGCGCCGCGTCGCGATCACCCATGGTCTGGGCCAGTTCGCGCGCGTTCAGGCGGCGAACGCAGTGCTTGTCCTGCCAGGTGGTGCCACCCGAAGCGCCAAAGCCCAGCACCGACACGCCCAATGATGTCGAGCCCATGCAGGTTTCGGTGAGCGTCGTGGTAAGCGCCGGCGCCACGACCGCAGGCGCGGTCTTGACTGTCTGATTGGCCGGATAATAGGAATTGTTGTTGATCGTCTGCGAATTGCCCTGGTTCGACGCCGTCGAATTGGTCGCAGCGTTCGAATTCGATCCCGACGTCGAATTGGCCGTCGTCGTCGTGGTTGTCGTGTTGATCGGGTTCGACGTGGAATTCGAATTCGAACCCGCCGAGGAGCCCGAGACCGACCCTGAAACGGTGGTCGTGGTCTGCACCGGGTTCGACGTGGCGTTCGACGCCGAGTTTGAACCGGAAACGGCACCCGCGTCAGATCCTGACACCGATGTGCTGGTTTGCGCGAACGCCGGAGTTATACTCCCCGCAACGAGCGCGAAAATGCTGATGGCTGTGCAAAGCCTTTTCATGACGAGCCTCCTGACTGGGCCCCGGGCGCTTGGCATCACCGGGCACCTCTTGAGAAAACAGGCGCGTCAGAAGGCGACGGGTACGTGCAGGGTTGGCCCCACCACGGCCTCGACTTGCCCCCCGATGCTGGATTGAGGACCGGAAGGAGGATGGGAGAGGTGTCGCGCCTCTCCCATCGCACCTGTCGCCTCAATGCGAAGTGCTGACCGCAATGGCGCCCGAGCCGTTGGTGCTGGTGCCGCCGCTGATCTGGCCGGCCGAACCACCACGACCATAGGTCGAGGAGCCACCGCCCTGGATCACGCCGCCGATGCTGCCGGCGGTGGTGTCAACGGTGGTGCCATGACGACCGCTGTCGACCGATGCGCTGGCGCCGGTCAGGCCGCCACCAGCTGCGCCGCCGCCAGCCATAGCCGAGCAGTGGCTGCCACCGCACGAAGTAGCGCTGGCCGCGCCAACCGAAGTCACAGACGACGAACCAGCACCCACCAGAGTTCCGGCAAATGCCGGAGTGGTGATCACGAGGCTGGTTGCTGCGAGAAGGACATAGGAAATACGCATCGCATGCTCTCCACACTTGTGCGTCAAACGGGCGGACGACGCACGATCCGCAATATTCCCAAATGGGAATTCGATGATGTTGGGAAGTTATTCTTGGACCCCTGTTACCGCTGCTGCGGTTTACGGGTTTAACCATAGGCCCAATTTTAGCCTTGGTTATAAGTTTTCTACCGTAAGTATGATTGCGTACTGAATTACGCCAAATCGTCTTGGTATAGACCCTTACTACAGTTGCGCTAAATTAGAGACGCACTTGCGCCAATTTGGGTCACCCATATCGGTGTAGGTACATTAACCTATGCCAGTCTGGCCGATTGGTGATATTTGTCGTGCCATGGACAAAGGGGCGACAAGATCCATCGTCAGGACTCGCTCGGCGAGGAGGAAGGTGCATTTGCCCAAGCTCTCCCTGTCCGCCCGCAGCGACTTTCTCAGATCGCTGGTTGCGGCTTTCCCCGATGCCATGGTTCTGATCGACCAGGCCGGCACGATCATCGCCTATAGTGATTCCGAAAAGGCGATGCTCGGCTACTCCGGCGCGGATCTCATGGGCCAGACACTGTCCACCCTCTTTCCCCTGGCCGAGCGCGAGCGCTACGACGCCTCTATCCGCCATTACATCGAGAGCACCGAGCGACATGGCGGCAGCTATGACAATCTGGTGCAGATGCAGCGCAAGAACGGCGACATCATTCCGGTGGACCTGTCCTTGCACGAATCGCTGATCGACGGCGTGCCGATGTTCATCTGCTTCATGCACAACGCCACCGTGCGCGAAGAGCAGCGCCAGCGCCTCTCGCTCATGTCGGCCGAACTGGCTCATGCCTCGCGCCTGTCCTCGATGGGGCTGCTCTCGAGCGCGATCGCGCACGAGCTGAACCAGCCGCTCACAGCCATCCGCAACTATGTCGAAACGGTGCAGGCCATCGCGCGCGGCTCCGGCCCGCTCGACCGCGAGATGCTGGCCGAGGTGATGAACGCCTGCGACCACGAAACGGCCCGCGCCGGCGAGATCATCCGCCGCCTGCGCCAGTTCATCTCGCGCGGCGACCCGGAACACACCCGTGAGTCGCTCGTGGCGCTCATTACCGATGCGATAACGCTGGCGCTGGCCAATGGCGAAAGCGCAGGCACACAGATCGAGATGTCGATCGACGACACCGCAGAGACGGTTCTGGTCGATGGCATCCAGATACAGCAGGTCATATTCAACCTGCTGCGGAACGCCATCCAGGCAATGGGTGGCAAATCCGACCAAAGGTTGCGAATCTCGAGCACGGGACGCGATCAGATGGTCGAGGTGGTGATCGAAGACAGCGGCGGCGGCATCTCGCCCGAATACGAGATGCAGCTGTTCCTGCCCTTCAGCACCACCAAGATCGACGGGATGGGACTGGGGCTGTCGATCGTGAAGATGATTGTCGAGGCCCATGGGGGCCGCATCTGGCTGGGTTCATCGGATCTGGGCGGTTGTGCCTTTCATTTCACCATCCCTGTGATGCAGTCGATGATGGAGAGCATGCCATGACACAGGATCCACCGGTATATCTCGTCGATGAC
>DATMUT010000087.1:0-3070 GCA_035563755.1 Novosphingobium sp. | reverse complement strand
GGCCATGGCGGGCGTGCTCGACGTGCATGCCGCCGCTATCGCCGTTGCCGCGCAGGTGGCCGATGGCACGATTACCCCCGCGCAATGCGTGGTGCCCATACTCACCGCCTGCTCGACCAGCACGCTGGCCAAGATGGTGTTTGCCGCGACCGCCGGAACGCGCCTCTTTGCCGTGCGGGTGGCAGGCGCGCAGTTGCTGATGATTGCGGCGGCATGGGCGCTGGCCGGCCTGGCCTGAAACGGGCCGAAGGCGCGGCGAGCGGGCAAAAAAAGGCCAGCGCAAAGGCTGGCCATTTGAAAGTTTGGGAGAGGATGCCTGAAAGGCACAGCCCTTATTGCACTGCAGCAAAGATATTGCAAGCGCGAAATACCCCGGATTCCGGCAATAAGTAGAATAGCGCATGTGCCAAAAGAATACGCATGTAGCGCTCAACCCTGGCCGATACCGCCAATCAGGCAATATTTGACCTGCGTATATTCGGCCAGGCCGTGGCGTGATCCCTCGCGGCCGATACCCGACTGCTTGACCCCGCCAAAGGGCGCCACCTCGGTCGAGATCAGCCCTTCGTTGACGCCGACCATGCCATATTCCAGCGCCTCCATCACGCGCACCACCCGGCCCACGTCGCGCGCGTAAAAGTAAGCCGCCAGCCCATAGGGCGTGTCATTGGCGATGGCGATCGCCTCGGCCTCGGTGGCAAAGCGGATGATGGGAGCCACGGGGCCGAAAATCTCGGTGTTGGCGATGGCCATGGCCTGCGTGACGCCGGCCAGCACGGTGGGCTGATAAAACGCCGCGCCCTGATCGCCGCGCGCACCGCCGGTTATGGCCTGCGCACCCTGCGCCACCGCATCCTCGACCAGGGCGGCCACCTTGGCCACGGCGCCGGCATCGATCAGCGGGCCAATGTCGTTGCCCTGCGCCCCGTCGCCCACGCGCATGGCGGCCACCCGCGCGGCCAGTTTTTGCGCAAAGGCATCATGCACGCCATCCTGCGCCAGAATGCGGTTGGCGCAGACGCAGGTCTGCCCGGCATTGCGGTATTTGGCGGCCAGCGCGCCCTCGACGGCGGCATCCAGATCGGCATCGTCGAACACGATGAAAGGCGCGTTGCCGCCCAGCTCCAGGCTCACCTTGACGACATTTTCGGCCGCCTGCGCCATCAGGATCTTGCCCACCCGCGTCGATCCGGTGAAGGACAGCTTGCGGATCAGCGGATGCTGGCTGAGCACCAGGCCAGCGGCGGCCGGATCGGTGACCGGCACCACGCGCAGCAGCCCCTCGGGCAGCCCCGCCTCGATGGCCAGCGCCTCCATCGCCAGAGCGGTGAGCGGCGTTGCCTCGGCCGGCTTGACCACCATGGCGCAACCGGCGGCCAGCGCGGGCGCGGCCTTGCGGGTAATCATCGCCAGCGGGAAATTCCACGGCGTGATCGCGGCGCAGGTGCCGATGGGCTGGCGGATGGTGATCGGGCGCTTGCCGGGCGCAAAGGTCGGGATCGTTTCGCCATAATCGCGCCGCGCTTCCTCGGCGAACCAGTTGATGAAGGAGGCGCCATAGCCGACCTCGCCCCGCGCCTCGCCAATCGGCTTGCCGCTCTCGGCGGTGATGATCGCGGCCAGATCCTCAGTATGGGCCAGGATCAGCCCATGCCAGCGGTGCAGCACGGCGGCGCGCTGCGCGGCGGTGAGCGCGGCCCAGGCCGGGCGGGCGGCATCGGCCGCGGCAATGATGTCGGCGATCTCGTCGGGAGCATAGGCACGCACGGTGGCGATGGCCCGGCCCGTGGCGGGGTTCTCGACGACCAACCCCTCGCCCGCGATCAGATAGGGGGCAAGCAGAGCAGGCAGGGACATGGGGGACCTTTCAGGTTCAGGCGGGCTGATGCGCCACGGCATCGCCCAAAGCGGCCCGCAACGGGCCAAGGAAGGGTTCGAAATGGCGCCACTGATCGGCGCCCGACCGGTCGATGGGGCGGCGCACCTGCTCGCTGCTGGCGGTGCGCACGGCGCGTTTGGTCTCGTGAAAGCGGATGCAGCCCTCCTCGAAGGGCAGGTCGAGGAAAGCGAGCAGGCGGCGCAGCTGCCCTTCCAGATCCTCGAGCACATCCTCGTGCTGCACCGTCAGGATGCGGCCGGGCAGGACAGCCTGCCAATGCTCCATCAGCCGCAGATAACCGCGATAATAGCGCCCGATACCCTCAAGGCTGTAGCTGAACTCCTGCCCCTCGGCGAACAGTTGCTTGAAGCCGGAAAAGCAGCAGGCCATCGGCTCGCGCCGCGCATCGATGATGCGGGCCTTGGGCAACATCCGCGCGATCAGGCCGATGTGGCGGAAATTGTTGGGCATCTTGTCGATGAAAAACGGCTTGCCGCTGCGCAGGTGGCGCGTTTCGGCCATGAAGCGGCGGCCCATTTCGGTAAAGTCCTCGGGCGCGATGCGGCTCAGGCTGGCGGGGTAATGGCTGGCCGCCTCGCGCATGTCGCGCGCCGAAAGGGCATGGGCCTGCGCCAGAATATTGGGCAGCTCGGCGGTGCCCTCGATCTGCGAATGGCTGGCCAGGATCTGCTCGACAAGGGTGGAACCGGCGCGCGGCAGGCCGACAATGAAAATGGGGTCGGGGTCGGGCGCGCCGCCGCTGGCCCCGGCAAACAGGGCCGCGGGCGTTGCGGCGATCATGCGCTCGACCTCGGCGTCGAAACCGTCGGCCGTGTAACCGCTCCGCGCGGCTTTCAGCGCGTTGCCCGCCGCATATTGGGCAAAGGCGCCGGCATGGTCGCCTGCATCCTCCAGCCCTTTGGCATAGGCGAAGTGCAGGTGGATGCGGTCGACCTCGGCCACGCGGGGAGCGCCCTGCCAATGGGCCAGCGCCGCCATTTCGGCCTCGGTGAAGCGATAGGTCTTGAGGTTGGCCAGGCTCCAGTAAGCATCGCCAAAGTCGCCGCGCACGCCATAGGCCGCGCGATAGGCGGCCACCGCCTCCTCGCGCCGGCCCACGGTTTTAAGCGCATGGCCCAGCGACAGGTGCACCGCCTCGGCCTGCGGCCATTGCGCCAGAACGGCGGTGTA
>DATMUT010000086.1:0-7100 GCA_035563755.1 Novosphingobium sp. | reverse complement strand
CACGCCACCGCCGCCGCGCTTGATTTCGACCGGCCCACGGCCAACAGCCTCGATTCGGTGTCGGACCGCGACTTCGCGCTCGATTACCTGATGGCCGCGGCGCAGTGCTCGCTGCATCTCTCGCGCCTGGCCGAGGAATTCATCATCTGGGCCAGCCAGCCCTTCGGCTTCGTCGCGCTGCCCGATTCGCTGTCGACCGGCAGCTCGATCATGCCGCAGAAGAAGAACCCCGACGCCGCCGAGCTGGTGCGCGGGCACAGCGGGCGCATCATCGGCAGCCTGACCAGCCTGATGATCACCATGAAGGGCCTGCCGCTGGCCTATTCCAAGGACATGCAGGACGACAAGCCGCCGGTGTTCGAGGCCGCCGGCCTGCTGACGCTCTCGGTCGCGGCGATGACCGGCATGGTGGCCAGCACCCGCTTCCGCACCGACCGCATGCGCCAGGCCGCCGAGCTGGGCTATGCCACCGCCACCGATCTGGCCGACTGGCTGGTGCGTCAGGCAAACATCCCCTTCCGCGAGGCGCATCACATTACCGGCGCGGCGGTAAAACTGGCCGAATCCAAGGGTATCGCCCTTGATCAGCTGGCCCTTGAGGAACTGCAAGGCATCGACCCGCGCATCACCGAGGCGGTCTATCCCGCGCTCAGCGTCGAGGCATCGGTGGCCAGCCGGGCCAGCCATGGCGGCACCGCCCCCGCGCAGGTTCGCAAAAGAGTGATTGACGCGCGCGCTGCCCTTGGCATGGATTAAGCCCATGCCAAGCCTTGCCCCGCTCCTTCGTCTCGCGCCCGTGTTGCCGGTGCTGGCCCTGCTGGCCGGCTGCGGTACCGTGACCGATCTGAAGCCCAAACAGGGGCACAACCTGCCGGTGGCGCCGCATGGGCGGATTTACCGCCCCGGCTCGGGCGAGATGCTCTCGCAAGGGTCGCAGATGCGCCCCGGCCGCACGGTCGAGAAACACACGCGCTCCGAACCGCGCCTTGACGACCCCTACGACCTGCCGCCCAAGGACTGACCCGGGGCGCCTATCCTTTTGCCACGGCCCCTGCGGCCCGCGCACAGACAAAGAAGACCGATGGACCATTTTGCCTACCGCGACGGCGTGCTGTTTGCCGAGGACGTTGCCATTCCCGCCATTGCCGAGGCTGTCGGCACGCCGGTGTACATCTATTCGGCGGCAACGCTGGCCCGCCACGCGCGCGTGTTCCGCGACGCGCTGGCCATCCTGCCTTCGGTGCACATTGCCTTTGCGGTGAAATCGAACCCCAATGTGGCGGTGCTGCGCCTGCTGGCGGGCGAGGGCTATGGCGCCGACGTGGTCTCGGCCGGCGAGATGGACCGCGCGCTGGCCGCCGGCATCCCGGCCGAGGGCATCGTGTTTTCGGGCGTGGGCAAGACGGCTGACGAGCTGGTGCGCGCGGTCAAGGCGGGCATCGGCCAGTTCAACCTCGAGAGCGAGGAAGAGGGCGTCGAGCTGGCCGCCATCGCCGCGGCGCTGGGCACCACGGCGCGCGCCGCGCTGCGTGTGAACCCCGATGTCGACGCTGGCACCCACGCCAAAATCTCGACCGGCAAGGCCGAGAACAAGTTTGGCGTCGCCTATGACCGGGCCGGCGGCATCTACGCGCGGCTGTCGGCCCTGCCGGGGCTGCAGATGCGCGGGCTCGCGGTGCATATCGGCAGCCAGCTCTCGCAGCTTCAGCCGCTCGAAGACGCCTTTGCCAAGATGGGCGAGCTGATGCGCGCCATCCGCGCCAATGGCCAGTCGATCACCCATATGGATCTGGGCGGCGGCATCGGCGTGCCCTACAAGGCCGACGAGGTGTTCCCCAGCCCGGCCGAATATGCCGCCATGGTGGCGCGCGTCACGGCCGACTGGGGCGTCACGCTGATGTTCGAGCCGGGCCGCGTGATCGCGGGCAATGCCGGCGTGCTGGTCACGCAGGTGGTGCGCGTGAAGGAGGGCGTGAACGCGCCTTTCGTCATCGTCGATGCGGCGATGAACGATCTGGCCCGCCCAGCGCTGTATGGCGCATGGCACGATTTTCTGGCGGTGCAGCCCTGCGGCGAAACCTTCACCGCCAACATCGTCGGCCCCATTTGCGAAAGCAGCGACACCTTTGCCATGGGCCGCACCATCGACGTGGTGAAGGCCGGCGATCTGGCCGTGTTCCGCACGGCGGGCGCCTATGGCGCGACCATGGCCAACACCTACAACAGCCGCGCGCTGGTGCCCGAGGTGATGGTGTCGGACGAGAAGTGGGCGGTGGTGGCCAACCGCATTGACCCTGCCACCATCCTGGCCGCCGAGCAGGTGCCCGACTGGCTGAAGTAAGCTGCGCGCGGGGGGCCTTGCGCCCCTCGCTTCGGGCGCCGTCTTTCTTTACACCCGTGGCATGATCGCTTCGCTCCCCCTGTTTCACCGCATCGCCGGGCAGACCGTCATCGTTCTGGGCGAGGGCGAGGCGGCGCAGGCCAAGCGCCGTCTGGTCGAGCGTGCAGGCGGCCTTGCCAGCGCTGACGAACTGGCCGACGCCCGCCTGGCCTTTGTCGCGCTGGACCAACCCGAGGCGGTGGCCGACCGGCTGCGCGCGCGCGGCCTGCTGGTCAATGTGGTCGACCGGCCTGAACTGTGCGACTTTACTACGCCCAGCCTGATCGATCGCGCGCCGGTGCTGATCGCCATTGGCACGGGCGGGGCCTCAGCCGGCCTTGCCAAGCAGATCCGCCTGCGCCTTGAAGGGCTGTTGCCGCAGGGGCTGGGGGCGTTGGCGCTGGCGCTGGGGGCGGCGCGCGGGGCCTTGCGGGCGCGCTTTCCCGATGCGGGCGAGCGGCGGCGGGCGCTGGATGCCGTGCTGGCCGCAGGCGGCCCGCTCGACCCGCTGGTGCCGGGCGGGGCTGATCGTGTGGCTGGCTGGCTGGCCGGGGCGGCTGCTGGCGCGCCGGCCGGCGTGATCGAGATGCCCCTGCGCTGCGCCGACCCCGAGGAACTGACCCTGCGCGAGGCGCGCCTGCTGGGCAGCGCCGATGGCATTGCCCACGAGCCGGGCGTGCCCGATGCCGTGCTGGACCGGGCGCGGGCCGATGCGCTGCGGGTGGGCATTGCCGTGGGCGGCCCTTGCCCGGTGGCCGATGGCCTGTGGCTGGTGCTGCGCGCGCCGCCCGAAACGCCCTAGAAGCGCAGGCCCCCCGCCAGCGCGTCGATCGCCCCTTGCAGGATGACGGCGGCAGCGGCCGAATCGATGCGTTGCGCGCGTTTGGCGCGGCTGAAATCCTGCTCGATCAGGCCGCGTTCGGCGCTGGCCGTGCTCCAGCGTTCGTCCCACAGCAAAATCGGCAGGCCCAGCGCCGCCAGATTGCGCGCATAGGCCCGCGAGGATTGCGATCGCGGCCCCTCGGACCCGTCCATGTTGAGCGGCAGGCCGATGACGATGCCCTTGATCGACCTTTCGGCGATGAGCGCCGCCATCAGCGCCTTGTCGACCGAGAACTTGCCGCGCGCGATGGTCTTGCCCGGGCTGGCGATGCGCCAGTCGGAATCGCAAAAGGCCGTGCCGATGGTTTGCGTGCCAAGGTCGAGGCCCAGCAGGGCACCGCCCTCGGGCAGCCAGTCGCGCATGTCAAAGGCGCTGGCGGTGATTTGCAAGGGTGGCTTGGCGGTCTCGCTCATTGCCCTTTCCTCCACCACGAGGTGCGCGCGGGCGCGGGTGGGGCGACCACATGGCGCGTGGCGTGCCAGGCGCTCACGCGGCGCGCCAGATCGATGCGGACATTGGCCCAGAACAGCGGAATATCATAGACATGGTAATTGTTCCCCGGCAGCACGAAGGGGCCTAGCTGTGGCGGCGGGCCGATCAACAGGAAGCCGTCCGGCCCGCAGCGCGCCGGCACCAGCCCGGGCGAAAGCCGCCCGCCGGCCAGATTAGCCTCGGGCAGCAGCGTGCCCAGATTGCTATTGGCCTCGGCCTCGTCACCCGCCCGCCCGGTCAGCGGATTGGTGCACAGGAAGGCGCTGCCCTTGCGGCTCTTGCCATCGAGGCCGGGAAAGCGGCCATAGGCCTCCATCACCATCGAGGGTTCGGCCGGCTCGGCAAAGCTTTGCCACGAGAGGATGCAGCCGGCCTGGTCGGGCGCGTCGCAGGCCGGCAGGCCCATGAGCGGCAGGTCGTGCGCCAGGCTGACCGGCCAGCCCACCACATAGGCCGCCGCCACCCGCCGCGCGATGGGCCGCCCGGCCACGCGCTCGCGCAGCAGGCGCATGAGGTGCAGCGACCCTTGCGAATGGCCCACCAGCACGATGGGCAGATTGTCGTGATCGGCGGCCATGAAGGTGTCGAAGGCGGCCAGCACGTCGCCATAGGCCAGATCGAGCGCCTGGGTCGCGGCTTTCTTGCCGCTCAGGAACGCGCCAAAGGTGGCCTGCCGATAGCGGGGCGCCCACACCTCGCTGGCCGCGTTGAACTGGCTGGCCAGCCCGCGCACGAAAATGGCCGCGCGGCTCTGGCTTTGCGCATCGTCGGGCGCCGCGTTCCAGCGCGAGCGGTCGAAATAGCTGGTGGGGTGGATGAAGAACACCCGCGCCTTGAGGCTGGCGGGCGCCGGCAGGTCCGAGCTCATGCCCGCGGGCAGCCATTGCGCCGGGTCGGCCGCGCCCTTGCCGGGCAGCGCATGCCACATGGCCGTATTGGCATAGTTGCCAGCCCCCAGCGGAGGCGGCGCGGCAAAGGGCGCGCTGGGCACGAAGGCCAGCTGCGAAAGCTCGCTGGCCCAGAAGCGCAAGGCCGAAAGACCGGCGATCACCAGCGCCACCGCGAGGGCAACGAGGTACAGGAATCGGCGTTGATACAGAACGGCCATGGGCGCTCAGGCTGCGGTACTGGGGGCATCGTCAGCCTCCGGGAGGGCGGCGGCAGGGTTGGGTGTGGCCGGGATGGGGGCGGCGTCGGCATTGCCGCGCGCGGCCAGCCTTTCGAGCAGCACCTTGAGCATGGCCAGCATGGGATCGGCCAGCGCCAGCCCCAGAATGCCGAACAGCGCGCCCATGACCAGCTGCATGCCCAGCACCAGCGCGGGCGCCAGATCGGCGGTTTTCTTGGCCACCATCGGCACGATGATGTTGCCATCGACCCCCTGCACCACGACATAGACCGCGATGCAGTAGAAGCCCATGTGCGCGCCGCCCGAAAAGCCCACCATCACCATGAGCAGGCCCGAGATGGGCGCGCCAATGTTGGGCAGGAAAGCCAGCAGCCCCGAGAGCAGCCCCAGCAGCGCCGCCATTGGCACGCCGGCAATCTCGAGCGCGACGCCGATCGAGACACCCTCGACCGTCATGCCGATCAGCCGCCCGAACAGCAGACGGCGCAGCGTCTTGCCCATGACGGTGAAGGTTTCCTCGAAGAACCCCCTGCTTTCCTGTGGCAGCAGCCAGGCAAGGCCGCGCTGATAGGGCGCCGGATCGATGGCGAAATAGATGCCCAAGACCACGATGAGGAACAGCGTGGTCGCCCCCCCGATCAGCCCGCCAACCACGCCCGTCAGCTGCGTGACACTGCCCAGCGCCTGCTCGGTCAGGTTCTGGATGGTGCGGTTGTTGACTGCCAGCCCGTGCCTTTCGGCATAGTGCAGCAGGCGCATGGCCTGCGACTGGATGGTGGTGGGCAGGGCGGCCGCCTGATCGGCGATCTGCGTGCCGGCATAGGTGACGGACCAGAGCACGAAAGCCACCGCGCACAGCAGCACGATGGATACGCGCAGAATTCGCGGAATGGGCAGCACCCGCCCCAGCAGCCGCGCCCCGCCATCGATCAGCGCGCCAAACACCATGCCGCCAAACACCACCATCAGCGGCTGCGCCAGCACCACCGTCAGCGCGATAAGGCCGGCCATGCCCAGCCAGATCAGCGCCTTCTTGGCTTCCTCGCGCACCAGCGGGTCGCGGATGTCGGTCGGTCCTGCGCGGCGGTTGCGCTTGGGCGCTGCGGGGCGGGGCGGGCGGCGTGGGGGTGTCACGTGGTTTACCTGCCGGGCTGGGGGGGAAGGGAGGGGGTAACGATGGCCGGGCGCAGCGAACGCCCCGCCCGGCCCGAGCGCAGCGAGCGCCACCAGCCAAGCGGGCTCCAGCCGGCTGTGCCGTCGAAGGAATGGGTGATGAATTCGGCCCGCCCGCCCACATCGCTGAGCGGCACCGGCCCGCCAAGGCCATTGTCCTCGAGCGAGGCGCGGCTGTCGGCCGAATGGTCGCGGTTGTCGCCCATCAGGAAGACGTGGCCGGCCGGCACCCTGATCTCGGCCATGTGGTCATAGGGCTGATCCATGTGGTCGATGATGGTATAGGTTGCGCCATTGGGCAATGTCTCGCGCCAGGCGGGCATCTCGCACACCTCGCGCCCCGAGGGCAGGCGCACCTTCATGCCGGTATAGGCAAGGCCGGTGCAGGGGAACGGGTCCTCGGCCGAACCGATCGCGTCGAGGGGCAGGTCGACGGGCGGCTCGACCTGCTGGGGCACGGGGCGCCCGTTCAGGATGATCTGCCCGTTGTTCACCGCGATCCGGTCGCCCGGCAGGGCCACCACGCGCTTGATGTAGTCCTCGTCGGGGTGGCCGCGCGGCACGACGATGACCACATCGCCATATTGCGGGGTTTTGGGCCAGATGCGCCAGTCGCCGCGCGGCAGCACGTGAAAGCTGGCCGAGGCCCAGTTCCACCCATAGGCGTATTTCGACACCACCAGATGGTCGCCCACCCACAGGCCCGGCACCATCGAGGCGCTGGGAATGTAGAAGGGTTTGGCCACGAAGCTGTGGAAGGCCAGCACCGCCAGCAACATGGCCACAAGGCCCCGCACCTCGGCCAGCCAGTCGATGCGCGGCTTTTCGGGCGAAGGGGCGTCTGGCGCGGGCGTGCTGCCGGCCTTGGGCTGGCTTGCGGCAGGCTGTTCGCCCGAGGGGGAGGGGGGAAGCATGGATCAGCTTTTCAAATGGCCGGCGGCGCGCATGGTTCGATCGCGATGGCCTCGATCATCACATAGGCCAGCGCGAAAGGCGCATCGTCCGAAAGGGAAAGGTGCAGGCGCGCGGTGTGGCCCGCAGGC